>JAQXBT010000042.1 GCA_029252265.1 Flavobacteriaceae bacterium
GCGACTCAATTTACAGTTGACGGCCCATCAAGAAAAGACTACAGATTAGGACGTGCGTCTTTAAATAATATTGTTCCAGCATCTACTGGTGCTGCAAAAGCAGTTGGAAAAGTAATTCCTGAACTAAATGGAAAATTAACAGGAATGGCTTTTAGAGTTCCTACAGTTGATGTATCAGTGGTTGATTTAACATGTCGTTTAGAAAAAAGTGCTTCTTTTGACGAAGTAAAGGCAGCAATTAAGCATGCTTCAGAAAATGAATTAAAAGGAATTTTAGGCTACACTGAAGAAGGTGTCGTATCTCAGGATTTTGTGTCAGAAACAAAAACAAGTACGTTTGATGCCAACGCAAGTATGGCTTTAAATGACAACTTTGTGAAAATCATTTCTTGGTATGATAATGAATACGGTTACTCTTCTAAATTAGTAGATTTAGCTCAGTACATTAGCGTACTATAATTTATACGATTTCTAAAAACATACAGTTACATAGTAGCTGTATGTTTTTTTTTAATACATTTAGAATATGATTTTTATAATTGACAGTGGTTCTACAAAATGTGATTGGATTGCAATTGACTCCAAAACAGGAGATCAGTTGTTTGATAAACAACGAACTAAAGGTTTAAATCCAGCTATCATCTCGGAAACAGAAGCTTTTGAGATCATCAAAGACAATACTGTTATTTATGAAAATAAAAAAAAAGTGTCTCATGTGTATTTTTATGGTGCTGGTTGTGGTACTAAAAAACCTGTAAAAATGCTTAAAGGCGTTCTTGAATCTATTTTTGTAAATGCAGAAATAGAAGTTAAAGAAGACACCTATGCCGCAATTTATGCGACGGTTGGAATTACGCACAGCCCTGCTGTGGTTTGTATTCTTGGCACCGGTTCAAATTGCTCTTATTATGATGGTGAAAAGGTTGAGCAGCGTGTGATTTCTTTAGGCTATTCTATAATGGATGATGCGTCTGGAAATTATTTTGGACGACAGCTTATCAGGGATTATTATTTTGATAAAATGCCTCATGACATGAAACTTGTGTTTCAAACACGGTATGATGTGAGTGATGATGTCCTAAAAAATAATTTATACAAAAAACCAAATCCAAATGCTTATTTGGCCACCTTTGCAGAATTTATGATTTTGAATAAAGAGTCAGAATATGTACAAGGAATACTCAAAAAAGGGTTCCGTGTATTTGTAGAAAATATGATTCTGCAATACAAAGAAGAACTAAAAACAGTTCCAGTTCATTTTGCTGGTTCTATTGCATTTTTTACGCAAGACGAAATTAAAAAAGTAGCACAGGAATTTGGATTTACAGTCGGTAATTTCGAACGACGACCAATTGAAGGTCTCGTTAAATACCATGCTGAAATTGCCCGAAATTCCTAGGTAGTTATTTTACTGCAATCACACTAATTTCAACATTCACAAATTTTGGTAAGTTAGCCACCTCTACGGTTTCTCTAGCCGGAGCAGTTGCTTCATTAAAATACTGTCCATAAATAGTATTTATTTTTGCAAAATTATTCATATCCGAAATAAAAATAGAACTCTTGATGACATTGTCAAAGTTCATATCTGCCGCTTCAAGTACAGCTTCTAAGTTTTTCATAACTTGCGTTGTTTCCAATTCAATGGTGTCTAAAATGAGCGTCCCAGATTCTGGATTAATTGCTATTTGACCTGACGTATACAGCATATTTCCAACCAAAACGGCTTGGTTATAAGGGCCTAAAGGGGCAGGAGCTTTGTTGGTAGTAATAATCGTTTTCATGTATTTTTGTGTAATTAATATGTTTTATAACTGTTTGTCGGGTTGTTTTCGCTTTTCATATTTAAGATCTTTTAAGATACTAGAACGAATTCCGATAAAGAAATTCCATGAACTTCGATTGCTAAATGGAATCCAAGAAAAGTTCATTCGCCAACTCTCTAGGTCACGTTCAAAACGCAATTGCGTATACGTGAATCCTTGGTTTTTAAAATCATATCCTGAGGAGGCACCAATACTCCAGCGAGGCGATAGTTCGATGTCGCCGGAAAACATTAATGAATGCGATGAAATTTCACTCTGACGCCTAGAATTACTATAATTCACTGCATAAGCCAGACGTAAACTCCATGGAAGCACATAATTATACAATTCAGATGCCGTGGCGTCTTTATCTTTATCCTTTGAGTTTGGTCGTTGGTCCGAAAAGTCTTGCGATTTCCCAAATAAATCATCGTCACGTCCACCACTACGAAGCGACTGTTCTCTTCCTGGGTCTTTGCTATCGTCTTTAGAATCAAGAGATTCACTAGATAAACTATAGCTCATGGTTACATTGGCACTAGTCATACGAAACAAACTACCGCCGTTATCGATATTAAACGTATTAATTCGAGAGTTGTTATTGTCCAAAGCATAGGGATCCAATGTTGCTCCAAAATTCAAACTCATTTTATTATCTAATAATTGCGTTCCCCCAGAGAGTCGAACAGGACTCCAGTTTAAAGAATCTCCAGCCACATTGTAATTGGTTGAGAAATTTAAAGAATTCAATATAAAAACTTTCTTAGCCTCTGTAGCCGTACTGTCTTGATCTCTCACTTTGGCTTCAAGATTATTGCTTAGTGATAAGCCAACGCCACTAGAAAACACTTTTCCTGGAGACCCAAAAAGAGATTGCTCAAAGCGTGTATATTCAACGTCACTCGTTGTTTTCCCATCCGCACTAACCACCTCGTAGGAGTCATAATATTGGTCGAATCCAGGGTTGATACTATAACTAATTGAGGGGCGCATCACATGTCGGATCGCTTGAATTTTTTTATCATCACCAAATTCAAACATTCCATAGACCGTGGTTCCTAAACTGGTACTAAAGCTATAGGTTCTAAACGAGTCAAAGCCTTTGATGTCTTCTGTAATGAGCTCTTGAGATTCTGAGTCAAAAGACTTACTAATGGTTTTAAAAGTCCAGTTTTCCTTAAAATTAGCACTTGTACTCATGCTCAAATGTTTAAAAAGCTTGAAATTTGTACTTAAAGGGATGGTGTGTTGAAACCCCGCTTTTGCATCTCTAAACATCTGCGCTTTAAAAAATAGGCTATCGGTTGTTTGAATTCGATTTTCTCCTCGAACATTGTATTGTAAATTGATATTTTGCAAACCTCCTTTTTTACTGCCCGTTTTTGGCGCAAATGGAAAGATACGATCAATACTTCCCTGAAAAGTTGGCAGGGTCATGTTGATAGATTGCGTTTTTGTATTTTGTGAGTGAGTGGCGGTCAAGCTGACATTTACCTGAGGTTCCGTTTGAAATGTTTTCGAATAAGACACAGAAGATGAAAGTGTATTATTTAAAAAATTTGCGGTATTTAATTGATTCACAGATTCTTGAAAATAAGTACTACTTCCTAGATTTACGGATGCTGAGAACCGTGAGTTTGGGCTCGACTTAGAATCCTGGCTCTGATTCCAACGGAGGTTATAAATCGTGCTTTTTGAGTAATCAGGAAATCCACGCTCGCTGTTAATTAGATTTTCATACCGAAAACTCAAGCTACCTCTAAATTTATACCGAATCCCATAATCGCTTTCGAGCCGTAATCCATAACTTCCATTGGTGTAGTAATCCCCCAGGGTGGCTAAATCAAAATAATCACTCAATGCAAAGTAATAGCCCCCGTTTTGTAAAAAGTAACCACGATTGTTTTGCTCACCAAAGGTGGGCAGAATCACTCCAGAAGATCGCGTTTGTGATTGTGGAAAAAAGGCAAATGGCAACCCAATAGGAGTCGGGACATTTGCTATAAACATATTAGTGAGGCCTGTCACAATTTTTTTACCAGGAACCACTTTGGCCTTTCGTAATAAAAAATAATACTCAGGATTTTCAATATTTTCAGAGGTTGTAAATTTAGCTCTCTTTACAAAATAGACCGAATCATTTTCTTTCTTTGTTAAATCTGAAATAATTCGCCCCCCTTGTTGTTCTGTTTTGGAATTCCAAATAAGCGCCTTTTTGGTTTTCATATTAAATACAATGGAATCGGGCTCTACTACTTCACTTCCTTGTTTAAATACAGGGAATTGAGAGTAAACACCAAGAGAATCTTTGATCCGTCCTGCATAAACGATGTCATTAGCGTAGTCAATCATGATGACTCCAGCATTAATTTGCATTTCAGTATAAATAACTTCAGCCTCGTTGTATAAATATATTTGTTTCGTTTTTTGATTAATCGACGTATAGTCAGTCGCCTTGTACGTTATGGTACCATCTAATAGTCCTTTTGGTTTTTGAAGGCTGTCATTGGTAATAGAATCCGTTTCAATTTGTTTGAGCTCTTGATCTGGAATCGAGTCATTGGTAACCGAAAGCAATTGTTCAATAGGAAACTCCTTTTTCGAGGGCTTCAAATTTGGAGTGTCCTGAGCCCAGCCTATAGTGTTAGTAAACACTGTAAAACTTAAAGTAAAAACTAGTTGAAATATTCTTGTTTTCAATGCTTTTAGGGGTATTTTTGTATTTATTGGCTCGATTTTTGAAAAATCAAAGTTACGGATATTTTTTTTTGATTTTTATATTTTAACCATTCGTTTCAAAGGCAAATTAATCAACATGCAAAAGCAAATAAAACTCATTTTAATCTTCAGTTTCATTTTTGGAATTTTCACAGCCGATTCACAAAACAACACCAAACCTTTTGTTGTGGTTTTAGATGCTGGACATGGAGGTAAAGACCCAGGTAGACCCACCGATTTTGGTTATAAAGAAAAGGATATTGCTTTGAAAATGGTGTTAAAAATAGGTGAAAATTTAAAAAAATATAAAAACATTAAGGTTATTTATACTCGAAAAACAGATGTTTTTTTAGAATTAAGACAACGGGCGGCAATTGCCAACAAAGCAGATGCGGATTTATTTGTCTCTATTCATTGTAATGCACACAGTTCTAATGCCTATGGTACTGAAACTTATGTTTTGGGGCTACATCGAAACGAGTCTAACTTCAGAGTAGCTCAGCAAGAAAATGAAGTCATCTTTTTAGAAGATGATTTTGAAACCAATTATGAAGGATTTGATCCAAATTCACCTGAATCCATGATTGGATTGACACTGATGCAAGAAGACTATTTAGATCAAAGTATTCTGTTAGCACGCTATGTTCAGGATAATTTCACCTATAAATTAAAACGAAAAAATAGGGGAGTTAAACAGGCTGGTTTTTGGGTGTTACACAATACCTATATGCCAAGTATTTTGATTGAAACCGGTTTTATAACAAACAGATCTGAAGGAGATTATCTTAATTCTACCGTGGGGAGAAATAATATTTCGAAAAGCATATCGGATGCAATATTAGATTATAAGTCTAAATTAAATACAGATGATATTGTGGAAGTGGCCACTACTAATGAAGAGTCAAAATCTTCACCCGAAACAGAGGACTCCGATGCTATTTCCAACACTTCAAAAAATGAAGCGAATGGAATTATTTTTAAAGTTCAAATTGCGTCGGGTTCCCAAAAATTAGCAACAAAATCCTATAATTTTAATGGCTTGGATGGAATATCAAGAAAAAAATCAAACAAGAGATACCACTATTTTTATGGCAATACACCCAGTTTTGAAGCGATTACCGCTTTAAAACAAATTGCAATTGACAAAGGCTATAAATCGGCTTTTTTAGTTGCATACAAAAATGGCCAAAAAATAGCGATTAAAACGGCTTTAAAATCTACTGAACAATAGACCTAATTATTTCAATATTATTCTTAAATTTGTAAGAAGAAAAAACTATCAAATTGAATTTATCTAGAGAAATTAAAACCGCCATTCTTGTCATTTCAGGCATCTTACTCTTCATTTTTATTTTTTACTATTTAAAAGGAGAAAATATACTTGATTCCTCAAAAAAAATCACTGCCGTGTATGAAAATGTTGAGGGACTAGCGCCCTCTGCTCCAGTCACGGTCAATGGTCATAAAATCGGGAAAGTTCAATCGATTGAATTTACAGATGACCGCTCAGGTTCATTAACAGTGACCATGTTAATTGATAGTGATTTTGAATTTTCAATAAACAGCAAAGCACAATTATACGAAGCCGGACTTATTGGTGGGAAAGCCATTGCCATTTTACCTGCATTTGACGGCGCTACAACAGTGGTGTCTGGTGATTCTTTAGCCTCCGATATTAAGCCAGGTCTTACAGATTTGGTGAATCAGCGTTTAACACCTCTTCAAGAAAAAATGGAAACTATGATGGTAAGTGCGGATTCATTACTAATAAATCTTAATGAAGTTTTTGATACTAAAACCAAAACAAACATCAAGTTAAGTATTGCACAACTAAGCACAACTATTGAGTCTTTTAAATCAACTTCAGAATCCTTAAACGGTTTAGTTTCCGATAACACGTCTGCAATTGGAGAAACTATTATGAATTTTAATAAAATATCGGAAAATCTAACAACGCTCAGTAGTTCATTAGCTGCTTCGGATTTAGAGACCATTATGGCGAATTTAAAATCAACGCTCTCTAGTTTTGACACATTATTAAGTAGTATAGAAAACGGAGAAGGTTCTGTTGGAAAACTCATGAAGGATGAAAGTGTATACAATAATCTTGAAGGAGCTACCAAACAATTAGAACAGCTTTTGGAAGACATGAAATTGAACCCAAAACGGTATGTGCACTTTTCTTTGTTCGGAAAAAAAGCAAAACAGTATGACGCAGAGGGGAATGAAATAAAAAACAACAACGACTAACCAAATGGAATTTTTGCCAAATTTAATTTTCGCAATATTACTTTTTACAGGGATTGGTTTTTTTGCTCGTAACATAAGCAAACTTAAACGGAATATCGATCTTGGTAAAGATGTTGATACGAGTGATCAGACCAAAATTCGATGGAAAAACATGGCCCGAATAGCTTTAGGCCAAAGCAAAATGGTGCGCCGTCCAATTGCTGGAATTCTTCATATTGTGGTGTATGTCGGCTTTGTGGTCATCAATATTGAAGTTTTAGAAATTATCATCGATGGGTTGTTTGGAACCCATCGTATTTTTTCAGGAATTGGAAGTCTTTATGGAGTTTTGATAGGAACGTTTGAAATCCTCGCAGCACTTGTATTTATCGCCGTCATTATCTTTTGGTTTCGTAGAAATGTCGTGAAGATTCAACGCTTTATGAAATCCGAAATGAAAGGATGGCCAAAATTAGATGGAAACCTAATTCTCTATTTCGAAATTATTTTAATGGGGTTATTTATCATAATGAATGCTACCGATGTGGAATTCCAATCCACGAATTCTGGGAACATAATCAGTCATTTTTTTGCTCCAATGTTTGAAGGCTATAATGTGCAGCTAATTGAAAGAGTCGCCTGGTGGATGCACATCGTTGGGATTCTAGTATTCTTAAATTATTTATATTACTCGAAACACTTACACATTTTATTAGCTTTTCCAAACACCTATTACGGAAGCGTAAAACCGAAAGGATACTTTAATAATTTGGAAGCAGTCACCAACGAAGTGAAGCTCATGATGGATCCGAATATTGATCCTTTTGCTGCCACTGAAGAGGATGCGTCTGTTCCTGATAAATTTGGAGCTAGTGATGTTCAAGATCTAAATTGGGTCCAACTTTTAAATGCCTACACCTGTACCGAATGTGGTCGCTGTACAAGCGAATGCCCAGCCAATCAAACAGGAAAAAAACTATCGCCACGAAAAATAATGATGGACACCCGGGATCGTTTGGTAGAAGTAGGAAACAATATAGATACCAATAAAGGCGTGTTTGTCCCCGACGGTAAGCAACTTTTAGGGGATTATATTACAAACGAAGAACTTTGGGCTTGCACTAGCTGTAACGCTTGTGTGGAAGCCTGTCCCATAAGTATCGATCCACTTTCAATTATTCTTGAAATGCGTCGCTACTTAGTGATGGAACAAAGTGCGGCTCCTATGGAACTCAACACGATGATGTCTAACATAGAAAACAATGGTGCTCCGTGGCCTTACAACCAAATGGACCGATTAAACTGGAAAAACGATTAAAATTATATCAATATAAATTCATTATGAAAAGAGAAGAAGCAGACAAATTATTACATGAAAAAGTAGAAGCAGGAGAACTCGTGAGTCCAGTACTTCCTGGCGGCGTTAAAAATTATTTAATAGATATCGATGGAACTATCACTGAAGATGTTCCTAATGAAGAGCCAGAGCGTATGGGTACCTGTTTGCCTTTTGTGGATGCTTTAGAAACCTGTAATCGATGGTACGAAGAAGGACATATGATTTGCTTTTTTACATCCAGAACAGAATCTCATAGAGAGGTGACACAAAACTGGTTAAAAAAACATGGGTTTAATTACCACAGCCTTTTAATGGGGAAACCAAGAGGTGGAAATTACCATTGGATTGATAACCATTTAGTAAAAGCAACGCGTTATAATGGTAAATTTACGGATTTAGTAGAAAAAGAAGTGACGATCGAAGTTTTTGATGATGGTCAGCATGACTAATATTTAGAATATGAGTGACGTATTAAAAGTACCTACAATGGCCGAATTCATGGCGACAGGGAAGCACCCCGAAGTATTATTTTGGGTGGGCTGTGCTGGAAGTTTTGATGACCGTGCCCGAAAAATTACCAAGGCTTTTGTAAGATTACTTAACAAAGCAAAGGTCGATTTTGCGGTATTAGGAACCGAAGAAAGCTGTTCAGGAGATCCTGCCAAACGATCCGGAAATGAATTTTTGTTCCAAATGCAAGCAGTGACCAATATTGAGGTCTTGAATGCCTATGAAGTTAAAAAAATTGTAACCGCCTGTCCACACTGTTTTAATACGCTCAAAAACGAATACCCATCTTTAGGCGGTGACTATGCAGTGATGCATCACACTCAATTCCTAAAAAGCTTACTAGAAGAAGGCCGCCTCAGCATTGAAGGCGGTAAATTTAAAGGCAAGCGCATCACATTTCATGACCCTTGTTACTTAGGTAGGGCGAATGATGTGTATGAAGCACCTCGCGATTTGATTCAGAAGTTAGATGCCGAATTGGTGGAAATGAAAAATTGTCGCAAAAAAGGCCTTTGTTGTGGGGCTGGTGGTGCACAAATGTTTAAAGACGCCGAGAAAGGCGACAAAGAAATCAATATTGAACGGACGGAACAAGCTATGGAAGTCACTCCAGAAATTATTGCCACGGGATGTCCGTTTTGCAATACCATGATGACGGACGGCGTTAAAAATAAAGCGGAAGGTCAAATAGAAGTCATGGATGTCGCCGAACTCATTGCTAATGCAAATGATTTATAACACTTAATCCCCTAAAATAAATGCTTGTTAATTTTGACACCCTTCCCGAAACTGCTCGAATTTGGATTTACCAATCCAATCGTTCATTTTCAGAAGTTGAATTAGAAGAAATAACTAAAAAACTAACGGTATTTTTAGAGGGGTGGACTGCGCATGGCGCGGATTTACAAGCAGGTTTCGAAATTAAATACAAACGGTTTATTGTGATTGCTTTGAACCAACAAATGAATGCTGCTACAGGCTGTTCTATCGATGCATCAGTGAAACTTATTCAAGATCTTGAAACGACTTATGAGGTAGATTTGATGGATAAAATGAACGTTTCCTACAAGCAAGGCGAATATGTTGCTTATAAAACCTTAATAGATTTTAAAAAGATGGCCAAAGACAAAGCGGTTTCTAAAAACACGATTGTGTTTAACAACTTGGTCAATTCGAAGGCTGAATACTTAGAATTTTGGGAAGTTCCGGCTTCTGAAAGCTGGCACAGTCGGTTTGTGTAATATTAAGAAGTTTCAGATTCCCAAAACGTTAACTCATTAGGGTTGTGAGACTGTGTTAATTCGAGCTGTAATAATTTCTTTTTGGAATACAGTCCTCCAGCATATCCAACTAATTTATTGGTGGAGCCTATGACTCGATGACAGGGGACGATCAAAGCTAGTGCATTGGCACCATTGGCGCTGGCCACCGCTCTGACGGCATTTTTATCTCCAATTTGAAGAGCTAATTCCAAATACGAGATCGTTTTTCCATACGGGATACTTTGTAAAGCGTTCCATACATTCAATTGAAATGAACTGCCAACCATTTTAATCGGCAGCGAAAAGGACGTTTGTTCTCCTTTCAAAAAGGCACTAATTTGGAGTCTGACGGATTTTAAAAAGGGTGTATCTTTGTCAACAAATTCAGCATTTAAACCCGACTGGATACGTTTGTCAACTGCAGATCGCATTTTTCGATATCGAAAATCTAACAAACACAATTCATCTTCATAACTCCCAAGGATCAATTCCCCTATAGTGCTTTTGTAATATTGAAAAAAAATTGTGTTTGTGGATTCCATTAGATTAATCTATAGCAAAGCGCACTTTTACTTCACTTTCAATTTTAATGCCCGAAAATTCAATATCAATGGGTTCTTCCAAATCATTACTAGGGGCATATTCTAAGCTCATCTTTGCATTTCGTTGTGAATAATTTCGATTTTGATAATACTTATCGGAAATATAGATCGCATTTCCGAGGGCTTGACCCAAAGGTTCCACAAGAGATATAGCTTGTGCTTTTGCTTTTAAAATGGCTTTGGATCGCAGGATTAGTTTCAAGGCTTCAGATTTTGAATAATCTGTTTTTGTTAATCGCACATTAGAAATGCCTTTGTCTTCTAAATGAATCAAAACTTTACTAGCTGTGAGTCCATCATAAACGATCAATTCGTAGGCTTTGGATTTGAGAACACTTTTCTTTCTCAAGAAATATTTCTTATAGTTACTGGCTAAATCTTCAATTTTTAATTGTTTTTTTAAATTAATGCCCAAGCCTTCCAAAACACTTGCCATTTCACGTTCTTGTTTTTCAACGGAGGTTTTATCTCGGTCTTCTTTTTCTTGAATTAAAATAGATAAATAGATGCGGTCGGGTTTTACGATTGAATCCACTTTTGCGTTGGTTTCTAGATAAGGTTGATCAATGAAGTTTTTGGACTGTGCGTATCCGAAAAAGCAGGTCGCAATACAAATGGCAGTAAACATGTAATTTTTCATAAATTGGATATTTTTATTTTTTAATGAATATACAATTAATGTACCAAAGTTTAAAATAAACCCAAAGTTGTCTTTTTATATTACATGTCTTCTGAATTGAGAGATGTTATTTTTTCTTACAAATAAAAATTGCGCTCAAAAACATTCTGTGTTTCTTTTAAAAACAGTAATTTGGTATAAGATTTGAAGTCCGTATTTTTAAAACCATTTATGCGCCAATTTTTTACACTCTATTTTTTCATTTTTTCATTATCACTTTTAGCCCAAGAATCTACTTCTCCATTGGAGACTTCAGATGTGGAGCTGCAAAAATCATGGGTCGATAGCACCTATAACTCACTCAGCCTAAAAGAGAAAATAGGACAGTTGTATATGGTTCAAGTATTTTCAAATCAAGATCTAGCCACGAAAAAAACAATTCTCAACCAAATCACGACCCACCATATTGGAGGTATTATTTATTCTAATGGAGGTCCCGTACGACAAGCCCAATTGAACAATGAGCTACAAGCAGCGTCTAAAATTCCTTTATTGGTTGGAATGGATGCCGAGTGGGGGTTGAGCATGCGCTTGGATTCTACCTATGCCTTTCCATGGAATATGACTTTGGGTGCGATTAAAAATTTAGACCTCATTCGTCAGACAGGAAAATATATAGGCGAACATTGCAAACGTATTGGGGTTCATTTTAATTTTGCGCCCGTGGTGGATATCAATACCAATCCCAAAAATCCGATTATAGGAAACCGTTCTTTTGGAGAAGATAAAGAAGAAGTCACAAATCGTGCTATGGCGTTTATGCAAGGCATGCAAAGTACGGGTGTGTTGGCCAATGCCAAACATTTTCCAGGGCATGGCGATACGGCCTCCGATTCACATAAAACACTGCCTACCATTAATTTTTCGGCACAACGCATCGATTCTTTGGAGTTGTACCCATATAAAAAATTATTTTCAAAAGGATTATCATCTGTGATGGTAGCACACTTAAATGTGCCAAACCTCGATTCACGTCCCGATTATCCATCATCCTTATCGTATCCAATCGTCACCGAATTATTAAAAGAGAAACTAGGGTTCAAAGGGCTTATTTTTACCGATGCACTGAGTATGAAAGGCGCTTCTAATTTTAGTGATCCTGGCGAAATTGACTTACAAGCGTTTTTGGCTGGTAATGATGTGATGCTGATGTCTAATGAGGTCTCACAAGGGGTCGAAGCATTACAAACCGCTGTAGAATCGGGGCTTATTTCAGAAGACCGTTTGGCACATTCGGTCAAAAAAATATTAAGTGCCAAATATAAAGCTGGCTTGCATCAATTTGAACCTATTAAGACCACTAATTTAGTGGCCGATTTGAACCGTCAAAAAGATGATGTTTTATACCAACAACTGATGGAAAATGCCATTACTTTGGTTCAAAATAACAATCAAATATTGCCCCTCAAAAATTTAGAATTACACAAAATCGCGTATGTAACTATGGGGAATGCGGATGCAACACCCTTTATCAAAACGCTTAATAAATACTCTAAAGTAGATCCTGTAAGTGCCGATAATTTGGACGAACTTATCAGCGATTTAAGCCAGTACAATACAGTGATTGTAGGGTTGCATACCTCCAATGCCAATCCGTGGAAATCCTATCAATTTACAGATAAAGAACTTGTGTGGCTTTACGAAATTGCACGCACCAATACGGTTATTTTAAACGTATTTTCAAAGCCCTATGCTTTAAATGACTTGAAGTCGATTGCTAATTTTGAAAGCATCCTAATGGCCTATCAAAATAGTCCAATAGCACAGCAAACTGCCGCACAAATTATTTTTGGTGCGCTTCCAGCAAAAGGAAAATTACCTGTGAGTTGTGGCTCAAACTTCAAAGCTGGTGATGGGATCATCACAAAAGCAATCGATCGTTTAACTTTCGGATTGCCGGAATCTGTAGGGATTGATTCAAGACGTTTACATAAAATTGATTCCATTGCTTCTTATGCTATTTCAGAAAAAATGACGCCTGGTATACAACTTTTAGTGGCAAGAAAAGGAAAAGTGATTTATGAAAATTATTTTGGTCATCACACCTATAAAAATATAAATAAGGTGAAATTTGATGATTTGTATGATGTCGCATCTCTCACCAAAATATTAGCAACACTTCCATTGCTTATGGAACTGGTAGATGCTGGCGTAATTAGGTTAAAATCTACCTTAGGCGAATTGTTACCAGCCTATCAACACACAAATAAAGAGAGTATTACTGTTCAAGAGATGTTGTCTCACTTTGCACAACTAAAACCGTGGATTCCTTTTTACATATCGACCTTAGATTCGATCACTCAAAAGCCAAACGCGAAGTTTTATAGAAAAAGCAAGTCCAATAAATTTTCGATAAAAGTGAACGAACGCATGTACTTGCGAACCGATTTTAGAGACAGTATTCAAAACCGAATTATAGACTCTGATTTGTTAGAGGAAAAAAAATATAGATATAGTGACTTGCCTTATTATATTTTAAAATCGATTCTAGAAAATCACTACGATCAACCCCTTGATGCATTGGTACAACAGCATTTTTATAAATCAATAGGTGCCAATTTTTCAACCTTCAAACCTTTAGAAAAGTTCAATAAAAATCAACTCGTTCCCACTGAAAAAGACGATTATTTCCGATATGGTACGGTGCAAGGATATGCACATGATATGGGAGCTGCCATGCAAGGAGGCGTTGGCGGTCATGCAGGATTATTTAGCAATGCCAATGATGTTGCTAAACTCATGCAAATGTTTCTTCAAGAAGGGGTGTATGGCGGTAAACAGTATTTTTCATCAAATACATTTGAGGTTTTTAATACCTGTCATTATTGTGATCAGGAGAATCGAAGAGGGATCGGATTTGACAAGCCACAACTTGAAGACGAAGGTCCTACTTGCGGCTGTTTGTCAGCGACTAGCTTTGGACATTCTGGATTTACAGGTGCTTACGCTTGGGCAGATCCAGAAGAAGAAATAGTTTATGTATTTTTGGCCAATAGAACGTATCCTGATTCTGATTCAAATCGACTTTTGAAAGAAAATATTAGAACAGAAATACAACGTTTGATTTACGAATCAATTATAGAATAATATGAAGATAGGTATTGTGTGTTATCCAACGTTTGGAGGCAGTGGCGTTTTGGCGACCGAATTGGGTTTAGAATTATCCCGCAAAGGGCATCAAGTGCATTTTATTACGTACAGTCAACCTGTACGTTTAGAATTATTGAGTTCTAATGTTCATTTTCACGAAGTTAATGTTCCCGATTATCCGTTGTTTCATTACCAGCCGTATGAGTTAGCCTTGTCTAGTAAATTGGTAGATATGGTCAAAGTTCACAAGATCGATGTGTTGCATGTTCACTATGCAATCCCACATGCGTATGCCGCTTATATGGCCAAAAAAATGCTTCACGAAGAAGGGGTTATTTTACCAATTGTGACCACCTTACACGGTACCGATATTACGTTAGTAGGGAGCCATCCATTTTATAAAACGGCCGTGACGTTTAGTATTAATAAGTCCGATGCTGTGACCTCTGTTTCTCAAAATTTGAAAGAAGATACCCAGCGTTTGTTCAATACCAAGAAAGAAATTAAAGTGATTCCAAACTTTATTGATATCGATAAATATGTGACCACTTTTACCGATTGTGCTCGTGATCTGCTTGCGCTTCCTGAAGAACGTGTCATCACTCATGTGAGTAATTTCAGACCCGTTAAACGCATAGCAGATGTGATCGAAATATTCTTTAAAATTCAAAAAGAAATGCCCGCTAAACTAATGATGGTAGGAGAGGGGCCGGAACGTAAACAAGCCGAGCAATTGTGTAAAACCTATGATATCGAAGATAAAGTGGTGTTTTTAGGCAATAGTAATGAAGTCGATAAAATACTCTGTTTTAGTGATTTATTTTTGCTCCCCTCTCAAACAGAGAGCTTTGGATTGGCAGCTTTAGAGGCGATGGCATCTGGAGTGCCGGTCATTTCAAGCAATTCTGGTGGGATTCCTGAAGTTAATATTGAAGGGGTGTCTGGTTTTTTAAGCCCAGTTGGTGCGATTGACGAAATGGCTCAAAATGCAATTAAAATTCTTAAAGATGATGCCGTTTTAGAAACCTTTAAAAAAGGGGCGAAAGCCACAGCCTCTAAATTTGATATTCATGAAATAGTGCCTTTTTATGAAGCTATTTATGAAGAAGCGCTTCAAAATTGCATTTCTATTTAATTCGTAAAAAAATCATCACTTAGTCGTGCTCTAATTTTTGTTTTTGTAATAATACAATTACTTTTACATTCTAAACACATAAGGATAAGTATATGGCAGGGAATGCATTCGGATCAATTTTTAAACTGACTACTTTTGGGGAGTCTCACGGAACCGCAATCGGCGGGGTAATTGATGGCTGTCCAGCAGGTGTTTCAATCGATTTTGAAGCGATTCAACTCGAAATGGACCGTCGTAAACCAGGACAATCCGCTATTGTAACCCAACGAAAAGAACCTGATACTGTTCAGTTTTTATCTGGAATTTTTGAAGGCATCACTACAGGAACGCCTATCGGGTTTGTAATTCAAAATGCCAATCAAAAATCAAATGATTATAGCCATATAAAAGACGTTTTTCGTCCTAGCCATGCCGATTACACCTATACCGAAAAATACGGCCAACGTGATTATAGAGGTGGCGGACGAAGTTCTGCACGTGAAACCGCCTGTCGCGTTGTGGCAGGAGCCATCGCAAAACAATTTCTGAAAACAATTGAAATAAATGCCTATACCTCTTCAGTTGGAGAAATAGCACTTAATAAATCTTATAAAGAACTTAATTTAGCAAACGCTGAAACTAACGATGTGCGTTGTCCAGATTCAGAAGTGGCAGCACAAATGATTTCAAAAATAAAAGCCATTCGTAAAGAAGGGGATACCATTGGAGGCGTGATCTCCTGTGTCATTAAAAATGTTCCTGTAGGATTAGGAGAACCTGTGTTTGATCGTTTGCACGCACAATTAGGAAAAGCCATGCTTTCCATCAATGCAGTAAAAGGCTTTCAATACGGCAGTGGATTTGAAGGGACTCAACTCAAAGGAAGTCAACATAATGATGCCTTTAATGCTGATGGTTCTACCAAAACAAATTTATCTGGTGGGATTCAAGGGGGCATAAGTAACGGAATGGATATTTATTTTGATGTTGCTTTTAAACCCGTTGCGACCATCATGCAAGCGCAAGACACCATCGATAAAGATGGTAATGTGGTTGAAATGCATGGAAAAGGCCGACATGATCCTTGTGTTGTGCCAAGAGCGGTGCCTATTGTAGAAGCCATGGCTGCTTTAGTGATTGCCGATTTTATGCTCTTAAACCGGCTTAGTAAAGCTTAAAATTGAAGCCCTGACAAAATTTCATATTTAATTTTTCTATATTTATGGAAATTATCGGATGGATCGTACCTAGGTTCGTTCACTAACATTAAATTTAGAACTATGAAATCACTCGCCTTACACTGGAAAATATTAATTGGCATGCTGTTAGGGGTGACCTTTGGTTTTATAATGCTTGAAGTACAGGGCGGAGGCGATTTTATTGCGAGTTGGATCAAACCCATTGGAACCATTTTTGTAAAACTTCTAAAATTAATTGCGGTTCCGCTTATTTTAGCGTCGCTCATTAAAGGGATTTCAGACTTAAAAGACATCTCTAAATTTGCGTCGATTGGGCTCAAAACGATTATTATTTATGTCCTCACCACTGTGATTGCGATAAGTATCGGATTGATTTTGGTGAATACACTAAACCCAGGGGAAGGGGTTTCTACAGAAACCATTGCAAAATTAACTGAAACTTACGCTGATAACAGCAGTGTGCAAGGAAAAATAGCAGAAGCAGGCCGCCAACAAGCCAGCCGTCCTTTAGATTTTCTGGAGGCGATGGTTCCTGACAATGCCTTTTTGGCACTCAGCAATAACAAACTGATGCTTCAAGTAATTTTTCTAGCCATGTTTTTAGGAATTTCTCTCTTGCTAGTGGGCGAAAAAAGTGCCAAACCCCTCAAAGATTTCTTTGATTCATTAAATGATGTGGTCCTTAAAATGGTTGATTTAATTATGTTAACGGCACCTTTTGCCGTCTTTTCATTATTGGCTAATGTAGTGGTCTCATCTGGAGATCCGGAGTTGTTATATGCGCTTCTGTTTTATGCAGGCGTGGTTGTTGGTGGTTTGTTTTTGATGATTTGTTTTTATCTTGTTTTGGTATCCGTAATTACCAAACGGAATCCAATTTGGTTTTTAAAGCAAATCAGTCCAGCACAGTTATTAGCTTTTTCAACAAGTAGTAGCGCGGCAACCTTGCCAGTTACGATGGAACGTGTGGAAGAGCACTTGGGCGTCGATAAAGAAGTCTCTAGTTTTGTATTACCGGTTGGTGCTACCATCAACATGGATGGCACCAGTTTATACCAAGCAGTCGCCGCGGTATTTATTGCACAAGCTTTGAATTTTGATCTCACCTTTGCCGATCAATTAACCATTGTTCTAACGGCACTTTTAGCCTCCATTGGGAGTGCGGCCGTGCCAGGTGCAGGAATGGTGATGTTGGTCATTGTCCTCGAATCGGTTGGCTTTCCAGCGGATAAATTAGCAATTGGACTCGCACTTATTTTTGCAGTCGATCGTCCTTTAGATATGTGCCGTACCATGGTGAATGTGACTGGTGATGCCACAGTGTCTATGATTGTTGCCAAACTCGAAGGCAAACTCCACACCCCAAAATCTAAAGAATGGGATGACCATTTGGAGGAAGTGAAGTAATTCTAGTTTATTGTCAATACAAAAAGAATGTAATGGGGGGATTTACCAAGTTTGAAACCGCCTCACAATTATGTAGTTATGTAGGCATTACGCCCACAATAAGAGAATCTGGAAGCAGTGTAAGAGGCAGAGCCAGAATCAGTAAAGTTGGAAACAGAAAGTTAAGAAACTTACTTTTCTTATGTTCATTTACGGCTTGCAAACACAATAAGGGTTGCAGCGATCTTTACCAAAGAATTACAACTAAAGGAAAGAACAAGAAATTAGCCTTAATAGCCGTTTCTAATAAGCTGCTAAAACAGTGTTTCGCAATTGCAAAATCAGGACATCCTTATGATCCAACTTTTGTGTCTGTGTTAGAGGTTAAGTAGTAAGTTAACTCTAAAAATAATGAACCAAAAACGCTTAATTATAAAATTATGCCTGGCATACTAGTGTCAAAAAATTATTAAGAAAAGAGTTGTTTTTTAGCTCAGTTCTTTGTTGTGCAACGTTTTTATTTTTAATGTACTCCAATTCCGTCAAACATTAGTAAGCTTATTGCAGTATCTTTATATTTCGTCCCTTCGTAAACTTCAGTTATTTCAAATTTCAGTTTTGTCTCTTTATTCGCTGAAAACTTTATTTTTCCGATGTCAATTGTTTGAATTTCAAATGAATCTAAAAGGTTTAGAATAGCAAAAGGTTTGCCATTCAGATATACTTTCAGTTGTTTAATTCGAGCATTGTTTTCCCAAGTCTGCTTGTTTTTTTTATATCCGTTTGCTAATAAAATTCGATTAATTCCTAAACTTCCTTTATAATCTTTAATTTCGCTGAAATCAAAACAATATTCAAGATATTCTCCAATTCCGTAATCAGATTTTCCTTCAATCCAAGCTGTATTTTTGTTAAAATCGTGAGCGTTTTTCGGTGAGTAATTTATTCCATTATTCTCTTTTAATTCAGAAGAAGATTTTATTGTTTTTACAGAACCACCACAATACCAACTACAACCTTTCAAAAAAATCAATTCTCCGATTGGTTTTTGATTCTCATCATAATCTTCATAATCAAAAAAGTCAGAATCTTTTTCTTGAATAGCTTGAATTACTTTAAATTCTTGAGAAAATAAAAGAGCGTTAAATGTCAGAAGCAAGATTGTTATTCTAATTTTCATATGGTTTTCTTTCAATGTTGCACAACTAGTTATATGGAGAATAAACCTCCTGTTTATACGCCTCTATTTCCCGATAATAGGAACTTTTGTTCTCGTTTATCATTTTCTAAAGTCTGTATTCTTTTTTTAAGTTGCGCTTATTCAGCGCATACGTAAAAGGGTATTAAAACACCACATATCCGCACACCTGTTTGTAGTTACAGTTTCTTAATACTTTACTTAAATGTTGAATTGGTTAAATGAAGAATCAGATTTGAGATCTAACACGTGTTAAATGTACTAAAAAAAAATTAATAGCGGCCAAAGGAGCTTGGTTTTTAACATAATACTATTCAATACCTTTATTCCAAAAACCGATCTTTTAGTTCGGGAGCCGGTACCCTGCAATGCTCTGTTTTTCCAAACCAACGGTAGCGGTTGTTGGCGATCAATCGATACAAGCCATCGCGTATAAAACGGGGGATGAGGTATCCAATTAGAAAAACGGAATACAGCCCTCCTAAGATTTTGCATAGTTTTAGAACGGCATGACTTCGTTCGTAGAATTTACCATCTGTATAAACGATAATAGTGTCTAAATTTCCATGATTTAGCACCTCTTTTGGAATCAGGTTTTGGGCATACTCACTTTGTAAAGACGCAAATTTTATACTGTTTTTTTTATCTTTAGATATGAGGAAGTTGACACTCCGATTACAGAGGTTACACACGCCATCAAAAAAGACCGTAGTTTGCATTATTTTTTAGAATTTACATAGTCGAGGCGGTCCACATTGACGGTCGTCGTAAACAGTCCATAGTTGACCACCGCTTTGTTTTTTTCGAGTTTATCAATCGTACCCACAGCACGGCCATCTTCCAGTCGGACCGAATCTCCGAGGACCAAAACGCGTTTTGGTTTGGGTGGAATTAAAGCCGCTTTTGCTTTTTGTTTCTTTTTTTGTTGACGAATGACTTCCACCTTTTTCTCAACTTCTTTTTTTAATTCAATTTCTTTGGCAATCAACACCTTTTTTTGCTTTTGACTTACTTTTTGGCGTTTCGAATTCTCTACCTGAACCAATTTAAAAAGCTCTGCCATTAACTCCCGTTTCCGGTTATCATCAAAGTATTTTCCGCCTAAGTCACTAATTTTTTGACCCAGATATACCAAGCGTTGATTGCTATCAAAAAGCTCTTGATAGCTTTGTAATTTTTTCTTAGCCTTCGCATTGGTCGTTTCTAATTTATCGGCTTCCTGACTTTTTTTGATCTCATTTTGCTTCAAGGCCCGTTCTGTTTTTTCTAGTTTAGAACGTTCTTTTTGCAGTTTAGCGATGGTTTTATCAAACCGTATTTTGCCGCGTTCAATCTTCTTTTTGGAGCGATTAATCAAACTAAAAGGAATGCCGTTTTTTTGAGCCACCTCAAAAGTAAAAGAACTCCCGGCCTGACCAATGACCAGCTTAAACAAGGGCAACAAGGTTTTTTCATCAAACAACATATTCGCATTTTGGATGTGTGGTAATTCGTTTGCCAAAAGCTTTAAATTGCTGTAATGCGTCGTGATAATGCCAAAAGCTTCTCGTTCATAAAAAACTTCTAAAAAGGTTTCGGCCAACGCACCTCCCAATTCAGGGTCACTACCGGTTCCAAATTCATCAATTAAAAAGAGAGTATGTTTATTACATTTCTTTAGAAAATAATTCATTTGTTTCAAGCGATAGCTATACGTACTTAAATGATTTTCAATAGATTGATTGTCGCCAATATCACTTAGAATAGAATCAAATAAACAAAGCTTTGAACGTTCATGCACAGGAATAAGCATCCCAGATTGTACCATGAGTTGCAACAATCCTACGGTTTTAAGGGTGATACTCTTTCCGCCGGCATTGGGCCCCGAAATCACGATGATTCGACTTTCGGTTGTCATGGTGATGGTTTGTGGAAAAGTCGTAATTCCTTCGTTTTGATTCGCCACCAACAACAAGGGATGGTAGGCGTTAACCAAGTCTATTTCTTGATGTTTGGTGATTTCTGGGAGCACTCCCGAAATTGATTTTGCATACTTTGCTTTGGCATAGATGACATCAATTTTTGTTAAAAATAACTGGTAGTTTTCTAAAAGTGGGGCATACCCACGAATAAAACTGGTGAGTTCGAGCAAAATTCGCTTGATTTCTTCGGTTTCTTCAAACTCTAAATTATTTAGATCCCGTTGGTGTTGTTGGGTGGTATCTGGTTCAATATACACAATACTCCCTGTTTTACTTGCGCCCAAAATACTGCCTTTGACTTTACGACGATACATGGCTTTTACGGCCAAAACACGGCGGTTTTCCATAACGGTTTCCCGAATATCGTCTAAATAGTCGGCGCTATTATACATGCTTAAAGCCGAATTAAAACTGGTATTGATTTTTGTGCGAACCGATTGAATCGATTTCCGTAAGCCATACAAGGTATCGGAAGCATCATTCCGAATGTCTCCATATTTATCGATTACGCCGTTGATTGTCTCTGAAATGTCTTTATTGGGTTCTAATTCAGATGAAAGGGCCTTTAAAAGCGGATAGTATTCATGAAATTTTTTGAAGAATTTTAGCAGCACATTGGTAGTGACACAGATACCAGCAATTTTACGAAAGCCATCAATTTCTAAATAATTATTTTCAATCCGAACTAATTTTAATTCTTCGCTAATGGCATCAAATCCATGATTAGGGACTCGATTTTCATTATCAAAAGAGCTTACAAATTCGTTGGTCAGTTGAAGTGCTTCAAGTACATCCACTCTTTCTGAAAATGGCGTTGTAGATAAGACCTCTAGTTTCCCCAAAATGGTTACATTGTGAGTCGCTACTTGAAGAATTACGGATTTAAATTCTAAATCTTGTAAAGTTTTTTTGGAAATATTAATCATATCGGTCGTGCATAAGCCTCCACAAATGTAGGTATTAATGTTTGAAAAATATAGTTTAAATTAGCGTACTAAATCAGAATGTTTAACCAATTTATTTAATATGCTAAAGCTCAAAGGAACCTGGTTACCCCCCTTAGAATCTGAATTTTCGAAGCCCTATTTTGAAAAATTAGATATTTTTGTTCGTGTGGAGTATGGCTTACATACTTGTTATCCTCCGTTCGATCAGTTATTTAACGCCTTTGATGCTTGTGCATTTGAAAACACAAAAGTTGTCATTATCGGTCAAGATCCCTATCATGGCGAAGGGCAAGCCAATGGTTTGAGCTTTTCTGTGAATGATAACTTAGCACATCCACCTTCTTTAAAAAATATTTTCAAGGAATTGGAATCTGATATCGGGCTTCCATACCGCTCTAATGGGGACCTAACTGCCTGGGCTAATCAGGGTGTTTTATTGCTCAATGCCACTTTGAGTGTGCGGGCCAAATTTGCGGGCAGCCATCAAAAACAAGGGTGGGAAGAATTTACAAATGCTGTGATCAAGATGCTGTCCAATCAAAAATCGGATCTAATTTTTATTTTATGGGGAAGCGTCGCTAAAACGAAACGAAATCTCATCGATACCAAAAAACATACAATTTTAAAAAGTGGGCATCCATCGCCCATGAGTGCTAACAGAGGACATTGGTTTGGAAATAAACATTTTAGTAAAACAAATGCCGCATTAAAATTAAAGGGCAAATCGCCTATAGATTGGGGTTAGTCGTCCAAGTTCGCAACCAATCGATCGTAGGCCCATTTTTCTGAAATGATCTCTAATTCTAACAATTGATTTTGAACCGCTTCAACCGTCGACGCTTTAAGTGTTTCTTGTGACCATTCGGTGAGTTCTAGCCACGCTTTTACATCCTCATTTTTTTGTTGATAACGCTCAGAAATAATCGCATCAATTTTTGGAATTTGTTTAAAATCAGCCGTGATATTGTTGATGATTTTTAGAATCGTTTGAAGCGTTTCTTTTTCATTTAATATAAATTCATCGCGCACCGCAATCACAAAACAGGGCCAAGGAGTTGGACATTCGCCCAGACGTCTGAATTTTTTTTGATCGACTAAAGGTTTTGTGGTGAATTTCTCCCACATAAAATAATCGGCTTCTTGTTGACTTAAAGCATCCACAGCACCATCGAGATTTTTAACGACTTCAAACTGTAAATCAGTTGTGGGATTCCAATCCAAGTGTAATGCATTGACATAAGCCATCAAATGAGAGCCAGAACCAAATCTACTGATTGCAGCACGTTGACCTTTTAGTCCGTTCAGCTGCTTGAAGGAGGAATCATGTGCAACATGAATCCCCCATATCAAAGGCGATTCTACAAAAACTTGGACAATTTTACTGGGATTCCCTTCGGTAATATCTTTAATAATCCCTTCTGTCAAAATCACCGCCATATCGATTTCGTTATCCCGAAGCGCTTGAGTCATTTGACCCGTTCCTCCAAAATAATCCTTCCAACGAACGTTAATGTTGTCTTGCTTAAAATGGCCTTGTTTTAAAGCCAAATACCAAGCGTAATTGAAGTGTTCGGGAACTCCACCAATGCGTACGTTTTTCATTTAAGAAACAAGTTTATTTAGGGTATAAGTTATTAGTTTATCGATCGTCGCTTGCGGGTTTTCACTAAAAAGCCCTAAAGCTCTATTGGCCAAAATAGCATTCATGGAACAAGCTTCATGCCCTAATAACTTTGACAATCCATAAATGGCTGAGGTTTCCATTTCAAAATTAGTCACTTTTAAACCTTTATAGTCAAAGCTATCCATTTTATGGTTCAGACTTTCATCTTGCAATTCTAAACGCAACACACGACCCTGAGGGCCGTAAAACCCGCCACAAGTCGCCGTCATTCCAAAGATTGTTTGGTCACTCTTTAATACATCTTCTAATGTTTGAGAATTTTTTATGATCACTGGATAGGGTTTTTGAGGACTCCATTGCGTATGACTCACAAAAGCATTCTCGATATCCGCATGTTTAATAGCATCCACTTTATACGATTGAAGCATTCCATTAATATCCATCCCGTAGCGACTCAATACAAAGCTATCAACATCGATATCGGGTTGTAATGCTCCCGAGGTTCCAATGCGTATAATCGACAAACTTGTTTTGCTGGCTTTAATCTCTCGAGTCTCGAAATCTATGTTCACCAAAGCATCTAATTCATTGATCACGATATCGATATTATCAGATCCAATTCCAGTGGAAATAACAGAGAGTCGTTTCCCTTTATAGATGCCAGTTTGAGTTTTAAATTCGCGACTTTGAGTTTCAAAATCTACACTATCAAAATGCTTAGTGACTTCGGACACGCGATCTTGATCGCCCACAAAAATGATGGTATCTGCAATGTCAGAAGGTTTTAAATGAAGATGATAAATACTCCCGTCAGGATTGAGTATGAGTTCAGAATTTTTTATAGACATATAATTTTTTTTAGCTTAGCCCCCGACTCGTTTCACATTGAAACCAAGGTCTTTCAAAAACCCCATGATTTTATCTCTGTAATCGCCTTGAATGATGATGATGTCATTTTTAAAACTCCCACCAACACTAAATTTTTTTTTGAGATCTTTTGCCAGAATTTTAAAATCTTTATCGGCGCCTGTATAGCCTTCAATAATTGTAATGGGTTTTCCTTTTCGCTTTTCGTATTTACAAATAATAGGAGTGTCTTGCATCCAAATAGAAGTTGGTTTGACTTCGGATGGGGGTGCAGGACTTTCGGTATGCTCTGGAAATAGGTTTTTAAGTTGATCTTTTAAATCCATTATTTTTTGGCTAATCCCAATTCTTTGATCCGTTGACTTAAATAGTCTCCAGCAGTGATGTCCTCAAATTGTTTTGGGCTATCGGCATCGATACAACTGTCTAAAACATCTAATTTCATCGCACTAATAGGGTGCATGAAAAAAGGGATGGAGTAACGCGAGGTGCCCCAGGACTCACGGGGTGGATTGACCACTCGATGGATGGTTGATTTTAGTTTGTTATTTGTATGGCGCGAGAGCATATCACCCACGTTGATCATTAATTCATCTGGATTTGCGATGGCATCAATCCATTCGCCCTCTAGATTCTGAACTTGTAAGCCACGTCCTTGAGCGCCCATAAGTAAAGTGATCAGATTGATATCGCCATGGGCTGCAGCACGTTCGGCATTTTTTGGTTCTTCCGTAATCGGTGGATAGTGAATGGGGCGAAGAATACTATTTCCATTATGGATATAATTATCAAAATAAAATTCATCCAAGCCCAAATGAATCGACAACGCTCTCAATACATATTTTGCTGTTTTCTCCAGCATTTGATACGTCTCTTTTCCAACCCGATTAAACTCAGGAAGCTCCTTAACTTCCACATTTTCGTGGTATTCGGCTTCAAGTTCGGGGCTATCTTGAACATACTGCCCAAAATGCCAAAACTCTTTTAAATCGCCTTCAGTTCTACCTTTGGCACTTTCTTTTCCAAACGAAATATAACCGCGTTGGCCTCCAATGCCTGGAACTTCATATTGTTGTTTTTGTTCTGTTGGTAGGTCAAAAAACTGCTTGACTTCAGAATATAAATTATCAACTAAAGAGTCCTCTAAAAAATGACCTTTTAGCGCCACGAATCCAATGGTTTCATAGGCATGACCAATTTCATCGACAAATTTTTGTTTGACTTTTGGGTCGTTGGATAAAAACTCTAATAGATTGACACTTGGAATTTTGTTCATGGTTTTGGTTTAATCTTGTTCTTAACAAATATAGCAATTCACAAGTTTTAAAAAAAGCAATTTTTTAAAGTTAAAGATTACTAACTAATATTTTCCTATTTTTGAAAGACAAACTAGTAACATTTGAAACCCTTATTTCAATTCCATTCTAAAGAAGTCAACAAAGAAACCCAAAAGTCTTTGTATTTCAATATGCTGAAGTCCAGGCTTATTGAGGAAAAAATGTTGATTTTACTACGGCAAGGAAAAATATCCAAATGGTTTTCAGGAATTGGGCAAGAAGCAATTTCAGTAGGAGTGACCCTTGCTTTAGATGCGGATGAATACATCCTTCCAATGCATCGGAATTTGGGCGTATTTACCTCCCGTAAAATTCCTTTATTTCGATTATTTTCTCAATGGCAAGGCAAAGCCAACGGATTTACAAAAGGTCGTGATCGGTCGTTTCACTTTGGGACACAAGACTATAAAATCATTGGAATGATTTCTCATTTGGGGCCTCAATTAGGGGTGGCAGATGGAATTGCACTCTCACATGTTTTGAGAAATGAATCGAAGCTTACCGCTGTTTTTTCTGGAGATGGTGGGACCAGCGAAGGCGATTTTCATGAAGCGCTTAATGTGGCTTCAGTATGGAATTTGCCAGTCTTATTTTGTATAGAAAATAATGGCTATGGACTTTCGACACCCACCAATGAACAGTATAATTGTGAGTCGATCGCCGACCGGGGCATAGGCTATGGGATGGAAGCGCATGTGATTGAGGGGAACAATGTAATCGAAGTATTTTCTAAAGTAGATGCCATCGCCAAAAGTGTACGAAAAAATCCTCGTCCGGTATTAATTGAATTTAAAACATTCAGAATGCGTGGTCATGAAGAGGCGAGTGGTACAAAATACGTGTCTAAAGAGTTGATGGATACCTGGGCTAAAAAAGATCCAATTTCAAACTTCGAATCCTATCTTCTCGATAAAAAAATTATTACTAATAAAGATATAAAAGACTATAAACAGACGGTTTCGGACGAAATTCAAGAGGGCTTACAAACCGCTTTTGATGAACCTGTGATTAGTCCAGATTTAAAAACAGAGTTATTAGATGTTTATAAGCCGTTTGATTATATCGCAGTCAATCCTGCATCAAAACAGAAAGAAAAACGCTTTATTGACGCAATTTCCGAGGGCTTAAAACAGTCGATGGAATTACATACAGACATGGTGATTATGGGCCAAGATATCGCAGAATATGGAGGGGTTTTCAAAATCACTGAAAATTTTGTTGAATTATTTGGGAAATCAAGGGTTCGAAATACGCCTATTTGCGAATCAGCGATTGTTGAAGCTGCTATGGGTTTATCCATTGCTGGGATTAAGTCAGTTGTAGAAATGCAATTTGCCGATTTTGTGACGTCAGGATTTAATCCGGTCGTAAATTATTTAGCAAAATCCCATTATCGCTGGGGCCAGGCGGCAGATATTGTGGTGCGAATGCCGTGTGGGGCTGGGGTTGCAGCAGGGCCGTTTCATTCCCAAACAAACGAAGCTTGGTTTACCAAAACACCAGGTCTAAAAGTGGTATATCCAGCGTTTCCATACGATGCGAAAGGCCTGTTGGCAACCGCGATCAATGACCCAAATCCCGTTTTGTTTTTTGAACATAAAGCCTTGTATCGAAGTATACGACAGGACGTTCCTCTAGATTATTTCACGCTTCCGTTTGGAGTGGCCTCAAAGCTCAGGGAAGGGACCGATATTACCATCATAGCCTATGGTGCTGCAGTCCATTGGGCACTTGAGGTTTTAGATGAAAACCCGCATATTTCAGCGGATTTATTAGATTTGAGAACCTTACAGCCCTTAGATTTTGAGTCGATATTAACCTCTGTTAAGAAAACCAACAAAGCAATTATCTTACAAGAAGATTCGTTGTTTGGAAGTATTTCATCTGATATTTCGTCTCAATTGATGGAACAAGCATTTGAGTATTTAGATGCACCTGTCAAACGAGTTGCCAGTATAGAAACACCCATTCCATTTGCAAGTGCGCTTGAAGATCAGTACCTTGCAAAGCGTACTTTTGAGCAAGAATTGAAAGTGCTTTTAGACTATTAAATGGAGTATTTAGAATTATTTTTTAACGCTTTTTTAGGTACCGTTCAATGGACTTGGAAGTCTATTTGTTTTGAAGTGCCATGGACTCGAAATTATTTTTGGGGTCTTATTGTGATCTCACTCATTGTATGGGGTGTTGAATTAGTGTTTCCATGGCGTAAACAACAGTCTGCTTTTAGAAAAGATTTTTTTCTTGATGGATTTTATATGTTCTTCAATTTTTTTGTTTTTAGTATGTTTATCAGTGGAATCTATAAAATTATTACAAAACTAGCGATTGAGGAGTTTCAGATTTTTCCAAATGCAATCGCGCTCGTTAATTTGTCAAACTTTTCTTCGGGGATTCAATTATTGATATTTTTCGTTGTATTGGATTTTGTACAATGGTTAACCCATATATTATTACACCGTTATCCGTTTTTGTGGAAATTTCATAAAGTCCACCACTCGGTAAAAGAAATGGGCTTTGCCGCACATTTACGCTACCACTGGATGGAGAATATTCTCTATAAACCATTCAAAGTCATTGCATTGATGTTGTTGGGAGGTTTTGAACCCGAACAAGCATTCATAGTACATTTTATTGCGATCTCAATTGGCCATTTGAACCATGCGAATGTCAAATTAGATTACGGTCCCTTTAGATATGTGTTTAATAATCCTGTAATGCATTTATACCACCATGCACAAGCAATTCCTGAAAATTTCAAAACTGGTGTTAATTTTGCTATTAGTTTAAGTTTATGGGACTATATTTTTAAAACTAATTATGTGCCAATTCCTGATAAAAACATCGTTTTAGGATATCTTGATGACCAACGCATGCCTTCTGGTTTTTTTGGTCAGTTATTTTATGGATTTAAAAAAGGCGATTAATTTAAACGGTCCTCTTTGCATTTATAAAATCGATAATCAAGTAGGAGAGTAGTTTTCCGATTTGTTCATTGTTTTTTGGGTCATCCTCACCTACCGCCGCTTCACAAATATGTAAATAAATAGCATCACGGTGACTTCCAAAATGGTGTATAAATTGGCGTGTTTGATTCACCGAAAATCCACTAGGCGTTTGTGCGCTACTCGCAATGTTTTGAATGGCATCACAATCAATTTCAATTCCAAATTTTGATGTTGAAATAAACGAAAATGCTTTTTTTAAGGCCTTTTTAAAGCTTATCTTTTTCCGAACCATAAGATCCTCAAAAGACCAGAATTTCACACTTGATTTAGAAGCTTGTATGAAATTTAATATTTTTTTAGATAGGTAGTTTTCATGCACTCCAAATATAAAATAGCGGTTCAAAAAACCTTCTTCAATCGCATAGCTAAACCCATTTCCACTATGGCGCCCTTCCAAGGCTCGTAAGTCGGTGTGGGCATCAAAATTAATCGTATTTATCTTAGTGTTTAATGCGAGGGCACTCCCTTTAATAGCACCATAGGCGTTATTGTGCCCCCCACCAATGAGAATGGGAATTTTACCCGCTTTGACGATTGAATACACCAATTGATTCACACTTTGATCTATAATTTCAACCTGTTTTCGATAGGTTTTAAGTAGTTTTTCTTGTTTTGTGATGGCTAACGTATCGTACAACTCAGAAAAATCTAAATGGCCTAATATTAGAACTTGAGATGCTTTAGTTGTTTGATTGCTTTGTAGGTTTAAAAGTGATTTCAGGGTGGAGTCCCAGCTGTCTTTTGCACCTGGACGCCCCTTGTTCGCCAGCACTCCAATATCTTCCTTAATTCCAAAAAGAACAAACTTCACGCTTGTATCAGAGAGCATATTAGTTAAATCATCAAAATTTGTAAGATATTTAGCATCTTCAAAAAATTTAGTTTCTCCAACTCTATTTTTTGTCAATTTTGTTAACGTTTCAGTCGTAATAACTTGAAGATTGTTCATTTTTTGTAATACATTTGCAAGACTTTAAACTTACAATAATTTTTATTGAGTTTAAGAACCATTTTAATTAAACCTTATTATCCATAAACAATGACTACGACCTCTTCTAACAAAAACTCAAAAGCAGCGATTTTAATTTTAGCGTTGCTATTATTAGGTACTTTATTTTTTGGTTTTCAAATGCATCAAAAAAATTCAGCTACGGAGTTACAACTTCAAACCGAAAAAACGGAAGTTCTCAAGAATTTAGATAACATGTCTTCATTGTACGGCGAAGCTATATCTGATAATGAAGTTGTTAATGGTAAACTTGCTGAAGCTCAAGAACGTTTAGAGGCTTTAAAAGAAGAACTTAAGAAATCGAAATCAAGCGTGTCAGCTTTGTTTAAGTTTAAGAAAAAATATTTTGAGTTAGAGTCTGAAATGGAAGTCTTACTTGAAGAAAATGCCACTCTAAAACTTCAAAACACACAACTCGCAACAGAATTAGATAGTACGCAAGTACAATTGTCAACACAATTGGTGTCTAACACGGTTTTAACAGAGCAAAACTCACAGTTATCCGCCTCTGTTGATATTGCTAAAAAACTAACGATCGAACGTCTGAATGCTTTTGGAGTGATTCAACGAAAGTCAGGGAAGTTAGTACCAACCACTCGTGCCTCCAGAGTTGATAATTTAAGAATATGTTATTCTGTCCCTTCAAATCTTTTATCTGAACCAGGAGAGAAGCGTTACTTTGTACAAGTGATAGATCCCAATCTTAGTGTAATTGGCTCTAACACACCGGTTCAGTTTGGTGAAGATTCTTTAAAATATAGCTATGTAAGCGTGTTCAATTATGAAAATGCTCTGATAGATATTTGTGATTTTGTTTCTGCTGAAGAAAGTGATTTTGAAAAAGGCCCTTACATTGTCAATGTATTTGATCAAAGTGAATTGATTTCAAACTCAACATTTACTCTTAAATAAAATACGAGTCCACAAATTTGCCATGTAGCATCACTTTGTGTATTGGGGTATTGCCATACAAATACGGGATTTGATGATAGGATGTCATCTCTTTTGTGATGATTAGATTTGCTTTTTTGCCTTTGGAGATACTCCCGTACTGTTTTGAAATACCCATGGCATAAGCCCCATTTAGTGTGGCTGCATTAATGGCCTCTTCTGGTGTCATCTTCATTTTGATACAGGCCAGACTGACTACAAAATTCATATTTCCGCTAGGTGCAGACCCTGGATTCATATCGGATGCGAGAGCCAGTGGTAATCCTGCATCAATAAGTTTTCGAGCAGGGGTGTATGGGATTCCCAAGAAAAAGGAACAGCCAGGTAAAGCCACCGGAATTGTATCTGAGTTTTTTAATACCTCTAAATCCTCCTCGTTAAGAACTTCCAAATGATCGACCGATAAGGCCTTGTATTTAACCCCTAAACCGACCCCTCCAAATGCATTAAATTGATTCACATGAATTTTTGGTACCAGCCCATAGCGGGTTGCAGCTTTTAAAATTTGTTCGGTATCTTCTAATGAGAAATAGCCTTTTTCACAAAATACATCGATAAAATCAGCCAATTTCTGTTGGTGGATTTCAGGAAGCATTGTGTTAATAATCAAATCAATATAAGCGCTTTTGTTTGTTTTGTATTTATTTGGAATGGCATGTGCGCCCAAAAACGTTGCTTTAACTTTTAACGGCGATTTTTCTCGAATCGTTTTAATAACACGAAGCATTTTAAGTTCAGCCTCCGTACTTAATCCATACCCAGATTTTATTTCCAACGCCCCCGTACCAAGTTTGATTAGTTCATTCACACGCTGAATGGATTGCTCATAAAGAGCGGACTCACTTGTGTTTTGTAAGGTTTGAGCGGAGTTCAAAATGCCCCCACCGTTTGCAGCAATTTCTTCGTAGCTTATGCCATTGAGACGATCAACAAATTCTTGCGACCGGTCGCCTGCATATACTACATGCGAATGACTATCGCACCAAGATGGCAGGATGATTTTTCCAGTCACATCCACAACAGCATCTGATTCTTGAATGACCAAATCTGCCATGGCACCAAAATCAAGGATGTTTTCACCTCGAATTCTTAAAAAGGCATTTTTGATATGTGGTAATTCGCGCATCGATTCCCCCATTACTTTTACCTCAGACACGGATCGTGTTTGAAGTAATTCTTTAATGTTCGTAAAAAGGGTATCCATAAACTTAGTTTAAGTTTCCAACCATGTTTTCTGGCTTCACCCAGTCATCATAATCTTCAGCGGTTACATAGCCTAGATTGATCGCTTCTTCTTTAAGAGTCGTCCCGTTTTTATGTGCTGTATTTGCAATTTCAGCCGATTTATAATACCCAATTTTAGTATTTAAAGCCGTAATCAACATTAACGAATTATTTAATAACTTTTCGATGACATCATGATTGGGTTCAATTCCCGAAGCACAATGCATTTCAAAACTGACCGCTGCGTCGCCTAATAATTGTGCAGATTGTAAAAAATTGGCCGCCATCATAGGTTTAAAAACATTCAGTTCATAATGGCCTTGCGTTCCACCAACAGAGATAGCAACGTCGTTACCCATCACTTGTGCACAAACCATGGTGAGTGCTTCACATTGGGTCGGATTGACTTTTCCGGGCATGATAGAGCTTCCTGGTTCATTTGCAGGAATAGTAATTTCTCCAATCCCAGAACGCGGGCCCGATGCCATCATTCGAATGTCATTCGCTATTTTATTTAATGAAACGGCGATTTGTTTTAAAGCCCCGTGACTTTCGACTATCGCATCGTGCGCTGCCAATGCTTCAAATTTATTGGGGGCTGTGATGAACGGTAAGCCTGTGAATTTTGAAATGTAATCGGCTACTAATTCCGAATACCCCTCTGGGGTGTTTAATCCTGTCCCAACTGCCGTACCGCCTAAAGCAACTTCGCTCAAGTGCTCCAGTGTATTTCTCAATGCTTTTAATCCATGGTCTAATTGTGAAACATAGCCAGAAAATTCTTGCCCTAAAGTCAAAGGTGTCGCATCCATCAAATGTGTACGTCCAATTTTGACTACCGATTTGAATTTTTCAGATTTAGCCTGAAGTGTATCTCGTAATCGTTGAATGCCAGGAATGGTGGTTTCTAAGACTTTTTTATAGGCAGCAATGTGCATGCCGGTCGGAAAGGTATCGTTTGAGGATTGCGATTTATTAACGTCGTCATTTGGTTGAATGGTTTTTTCGCCTTCCCCAATAACGTTTCCAGCGAGTTGATGTGCCCGATTCGCAATCACTTCGTTCAAGTTCATATTACTTTGGGTCCCTGAACCTGTTTGCCAGATGACTAATGGAAATTGGTCGTCGTGTTTGCCAGTCAGAATTTCATCACAGACTTCAGCAATCAAATCTCTTTTTTCAGAAGTTAATACTCCGAGTTCGCAATTGGTATAGGCGGCAGCTTTTTTGAGATATGCAAAGCCATAGATGATATCGATTGGCATGGACGCCGAATTCCCAATTTTGAAGTTATTTCGAGAGCGTTCGGTTTGAGCGCCCCATAATTTATCTGCGGGAACTTTTACATCTCCCATCGTATCTTTTTCTATTCTAAACTTCATAACATTCTGATTTGATTACAAATTTACAATTTTTTCACTTCAATTTCAGCTGTTTATTTTATTGATCTTTAACACTCACACTTCAACTAGGCTTAGCGCAAGCGTACTACGTCCATTTAATCATTTTCTTGGGTGTTAAGTTTCAGTTATGGATGTTTCATACTGTTATCAAGCTGTTGATAAATCTAAAATTTTATGTTGTAAAACTAGTTTTATTAAGGACTATTTGTAGCGTTAACCAAAAATAAATATCGCTGCTGTCATGCTAGCGGAAAATTGTTGGGGGATTTTCATAAACTATTTCTTTTTTTTGATGATAATTATTACTTAATTTTGACCCTTATATGGAAGAATTAACATTGACTACACCCGCACTTTTATTTTCTGCAATTTCCCTAATTATGTTGGCGTATACCAACCGTTTTTTAGCCTATGCTGCAGTCATTAGAAATTTGCATGATATTTATTTAGAACGCAAAGAAGAGTCTTTAATAAGACAGATTAAGAATTTAAAACTACGTCTAAATTTAACCCGATGGATGCAGATTTTTGGAATTTCAAGTTTACTTTTCTGTGTGTTGACCATGTTTTTAACCTATGTTCATCAACATAACATGGCCGTTTGGATTTTTGGATTCGCTTTAATTTTATTAATCATTTCTTTGGCATTATTGATCAAGGAAATACAGATCTCTGCTCAGGCGTTGCAATATCATATTGCTGATATTGAAGAACATTTAGAAAAGAACTAAGGCGTCTTATTTTTAGGTTTGATAAGTTCATAAACCACTCATATTTAGAGTCTACTGACTTTGAGCGTTCCTTTACTTTATATATTTTTGTTGTTTAAATTCTGTTTAGTTCTGACTTTATTTCTTTTTTTAATGTCCCGCTAAGTCGGGAGACTTTGCGGAGCGGGATTTCATTAGAGATTACTTTATTGTAAGTTTCAGAAAATTGTAATACACATCAATTCCTTGGTGAAGAGCACTAATAGGCAGTCGCTCGTTTTCCGCATGAATGCTCCTCAAATAATCAATATCCAAAACAACAGGAATTATAGAATAGGAGTCAATTCCTATTAGTCGAAAATTTCCAACATCGCTGAAGTTCGGCAAGATAATTGGCATCACACTCACATTTCCATAGGTTTCGATAATGGCTAGTTCAAGACTTTTGTAAAATACGTTTTCGGTTGTTGAAATGGGAAGTAGATCCATTTTCTTAATGATTCTTACTTCAATATTGTCATTTTTTAAAGTTCGTTTTAAGGATTTAAGGAATTTTTCTTGAGAAGCTTCAGGCAATAATCTGCAGTCCAAATAAGCTTTGGTACTTTGGGGAATTTTATTGAATACTTTATTGTCCGTTTCAATAGAAGTGATCGAAATCGTGTTTGTAAACAAGGCGAATAATTCTGGATCTTTTCGCAACCGTGATACAATTAGTGGCTTAAATAGGACAGGATGTTTAAGAACAAACTTGCTGATGCCTTTTTTACTATCTCCTATAAATCTTAGAATTTCTTGGTTTTCTTTAAAGTAAATTGCGGGTGTTTTTTTCTTGGCTAAATTGGCTAAAGCAATCGTCATTTCTTTAGTTGAATATTCTGTGGGTGTGATTGAACTGTGGCCAGAACTAGGTGTGTTTAATGTCAGTTCAAGCCATAGCGGTCTTTTATGACCTACGGATATTCCAAAGGAAAACTCATTTTTTTTGGAATCAATTAGTTCACTTAGTTCTGTTGCTCCCTCGCCGATGACCGTTATTGGATTAAGCTCCTCCAAATGATTTTTCAGCACATATTCTATACCTCCCTCACACATTGTTTCTTCACAGGAGGCAGCCAAAAAAGTAACGTTGTATTTAATTTCGGTATTTTGAAGTAGATGTTTAAATTTAAGTAAGCTAAATAACTGCATGATAGCAGCTCCCTTGTTATCAAAAGCACCTCTTCCCCAAACTTCATCATCTAGTATAAATCCAGAAAATGGAGGATACTTCCAAATCGAAGGGTCTCCTGCATCTATAACGTCAATGTGATTAAGTAGAATGATATTCGGAAGATTTTTATCTAAAGGAAAGAGAGATGCTGCAAAATTATAATTTCCATTTTCACTACCGAAGTTGTAAATGTTTAAATCATTCTCTCTACAGACGCTTTTTAGCCACTCACCCGCGTTCATTTCTTCGTAACTTAAGGATTTATGTTGGATATAAATGCTCAGTACTTCGGGAGCAGATAACTGCTCATTATTAACAGATATTCGGAATAAG
>JAQXBT010000062.1 GCA_029252265.1 Flavobacteriaceae bacterium
TAGTGCCCGTTTTGGTTGTGTAAATACTTGTGAAATAATTAAAATCAAACCCTTTTGCAATGAGTTTATCCCGCGTTGATTTTGTTTTTTGATTTGGATTCAGAGCCTCTAGAATCCGCCAGTTTTTTCGCAAACGATTATTAATATTTCGAATTAAATTTTTTTGATCTTTATTCACACGATTGTTAAAACTGTTTCGACAACCATCACTACAGAATTTCTTATCCGTACGACCCACAATAGGATCATTGCATTCAGGGCATTGTTTTTTCATTCGAGATAGAATTATAGATTACAAGCTATAAATGTACTGAAAATTATCCAATTACAAACGACTACAAGTAATTACAAACGAAATTAAACAGGTAATTACCGACTAACATTTGGACGTTACCGCATCTTTGCAGTGTCGAATCGTTCGATAGTAAAACTGTAATAACCATAAAATTATTTATCATGAACACACTTAGAAACAAAGTACAGTTAATTGGAAACTTGGGGAATGACCCTGAAATTATCACACTAGAAAGTGGAAAAAAATTAGCGAAATTTTCGTTAGCAACTAATGAAAACTACAAAGATGCAAACGGAGACAAACAAACAAAGACAGATTGGCATAACATCGTCGCTTGGAACAAAACCGCAGACATCATTGAAAAATATGTCACCAAAGGCAAAGAAATTGCGATTGAAGGAAAACTTACAAATCGATCTTATGAAACCAAAGAAGGCGAGAAACGATACATCACTGAAGTGGTGGTGAATGAAGTCTTGATGTTTGGGAAGTAAACTCATCTTTCTTTACAAAAGTCACCCGAACTTTACAGCGACTGATCAGTTATATGATTTAAAAAACGATCCCGATGAAAAAGTCAATTTATTTAATAATCCTCAATATGCTGAACAATTAAAAATGTTAAAAGCAGAACTAAATTCTTATCTCTCTACTTTACCTGGTAAATTTGACCTTTAGTTCCTTTTAGATTTTTAGAACTCGTATGACTGCATTTAAGATGCTTAAAAACTCCGATGATTCATCGGAGTTTTCTTTAGTTATATCAGAAAATATAGGTCGATTTATGACAACTCATTTGACTTGTATAAATTTATAAACTAGACATCACTAAAAAAAACTAGATCGTACTTTAAAAATTAAATGAAGCATTTGAAATACAAATGTTATATTGCAATATGAAATTGATGGCTCTATTTTTAATATGAATAGGGCGGCTCACAAAATTTAAAGTCATCTAAAACAATATACAATGAGTAAACCAAGCTTTATAAACGAACTCTCTATTCCGGCCATTGCGGCACCAATGTTTTTAATTTCAGGCCCAAAACTGGTCATCGAATGTTGTAAGAACGGGATTGTAGGCACCTTTCCGGCGCTCAACCAACGTACTAGCGAAGGCTTTGAAGAATGGTTGATTGAAATCAAGGCAGCACTTGTGGATTTTGAAAAAGAAACAGGAACAAAACCGGCACCTTTTGGCGTTAATTTGATTGTTCATAAATCAAATCCAAGAGTAAAAGCTGATTTGGCACTCTGTGTCAAACACCAAGTCCCAATTATTATTACCTCATTGGGAGCCGTGCCTCAATTGGTAGAGGCCATCCATAGTTATGGCGGGCTGGTCTTTCATGATGTAATCAAAAAACGGCATGCCGAAAAAGCATCTGAAGCAGGGGTCGATGGACTTATTGTGGTCGCAGCAGGTGCTGGTGGTCATGCAGGAACGCTGAACCCAATGCCGTTAGTCGCTGAAATTAAAAGCTTTTTTAAGAAAACTGTCATTTTATCGGGCTGTATTAGCAATGGGCGTGATATCGCATCGGCCATGCAAATGGGTGCAGATGTTGCTTATATGGGCACTCGATTTATCAATACAAAAGAGAGTAAAGCACCCAAAGCTTACAGGGATATGATTATTTCTAGTGGGGCTAATGATGTCATCTATACCGCTGCTATTTCTGGCGTTGCGGCTAATTTCCTTCGCCCAAGTATGGAAGCCATGGGGATTACGGAGGACATGCTAAGTCAGGATAAGAAAATTGATTTTGGAAGTGAACTCACCCCACATGAAAGTGAAGCAAAAGCCTGGGCCACCATCTGGTCGGCTGGGCAAGGTGTGACGAATATTCATGATTCCCCTTCTGTAGCAGAATTGGTCGCGACTATGAAAACGGAATTTAAACAAGCCATCGAAGCTCAACACCAACTTTTGGAAACGTATAAATAATTTTATAGACGTATAATTTTAAGCCTGTGAAAACAGGCTTTTTTTAGGACGAATCGCGAACCGAAAGCGTAGAACTCACCACCACTTCTTTCATTTCTTTGGATTTGGTTCTCAGTGCTTCGACCATCATTGCTGCCGCGGAGTTTCCTATGGTATAACTATGCTGATTGATGGTGGTTAGTTCGGGGGTCAAGTTATGTGCCATTCGTTCACTCGCGTAGCCTATCAATGCAACATCGGTTGGAATCTGTTTTCCAGATATTTTAACCCCTTTTAAAGCTGCTAAGGAGGCATCGGTATCTAATGCAATAATTGCATCGACAGGATTGTTTTTTAAATAATCGACCATCACACTACCTGCAAGGCGTTCGTCCGATTCTAGGATCACCGGCGATAATCCGGCAGTAGCCATCGCTTTGACATACCCCTCCGTACGTTGCTGCCCCACATTTAATTTATGAATGGTGGATAGTAACACAATATGCTTCCGTTTTGAACCGATTAATTTTTGAGTCGCTTCCGATAAGGCCGTAAAATCATTCGTCGTCACTTTTCCGCAGTTAACAGATTTAATCACCCGATCAAACATTACAATCGACTTCCCATTTTCCAGGACGTTTGTAAAATGATCATAGTTTTGTAACGACTGTGTTTCTTCACTCACGGCCACGATAAAACCATCAACGACCCCATTGGATAACATATTAAATGTTTCCACTTCTTTGGCGTGCGATTCTTTGGTTAAACACACAATAATATTAAAATTAGTATCCGAAATTAAACTCTCAATCCCATACAACGCGCGTGCAAAAAAACTGTTTTGAACACTTGGAATCACCACAGCAATGGTATTGGTTTTTCCTGATTTTAGACCAACTGCAATTTTATTGGGTTGATAATTGTGAAGTTTTGCCAATTCAACAATCCTTGTTTTGGTGGCATCACTTATCTCGTGACTGTCATTCAGTGCTTTTGAAATGGTTGAAATAGATACCCCTAAAATAGATGACAATTGTTTTAATGTAATATTGGATCCCGCCATGTAAGCAATGTGGTTAGTGAAACTCAAAGGTACTATAAGCTAAGGTCTCAACAAAATTTAATTAGATTCTAATCTATTTTAAAAGCCGTTGCAAAAACAACTTCATTGCAGTCACGTTAGTCAAGTCAATCATTATAACATCTCAAACTAAGACACAGAATTTATCACATTAATTAAAAGCTATCCCAATATTTGACAATGATATAAACATATCCATCACCCATGCTTGACATTTCAAATTTATACATATAGCCATCGCTTGTTAGTAGATCAAAAAATACTTGATTGTACTCTGAGCCTGATAACCTACCCAAGCTTTTCCAATTAGAAGACGAGTAGGATAATCCAACTTTCGAACCATCAAACGATGCGTTGATTCTAAGACTCCCTGAAAGACAACTAATATATAAATTAGTATTTCCAGCTAATACCATATCAAATCTATTGTTAGAAGGAATCCCTAGAGCAGTGTCAATATAATTGTCTCCTGGATTTGTATCTCTTATTCTGAGTTTTTGAATTGTAACCTCGGGGTCTTGAATAATTTTCTCCCAACGCCCAGTATCTGAAACGGGGCTAGAATTTGAATTTAATCCCGATTTATTTTTATATAGTTTACCACCATAATTAATAATATCATTGGTAACATACGATCCACCATTTGTTAAGGATTTCCAAAAAGGAACCCCCGTGTCGCCACCGCCTACCGCATGTGTGGTCAAAGCTGTCCAAGTGGCTCCCGTAGTTCCTTCGGCAAAGACTGTACCGGCGGCTATATTGCCGTTAGCTTGGTAAATTTTCCCGTCTTCTACCATCCCATCGTATCTCCTATCTTGTAATCATTGTTTACATGATAAATCGCAAACCCAGTCCCTCCTCCTCTAGACAATTCAATGACTTGTAAATAACCAAAAATTGTTCCTTGCCCTGTGAAGTCAAAGGTTTCAGTTATAACTTCTAAATGAACAGTTGTGTCCACTGTTGGGGTATAAACAACGCTCGCTTCCGGAGATTCTGAATACTTCTGATAATTAGATCCTGGCATTTGCCTTGAAGCGTTTCCAAGACGCGTTCCATTAGCAGTTTCCCATTGTGTTCTTAACTCATTTGATGTACTTACACTAAAGTAACCGCTCAGAGAACTTCTCAAAAGATAGGTTGTCCCTTTTTTTAAACTGACCGCTGTTAATGTGTATTCCATTCCAAATGATTCCTGAACACTGAACTCGAGGTGTGTACCAGCACCCACTCCTACGGTAGTTACTTCGGCTTGTAAATAGTTTGGACTTGCTGGGGTTTTCAAAGTTTCCCAATCAACAACATTCGAGTTAGGAGATGTGTCTGTGTTAGTTCCTGTAATGTTTTTATAGAAACTTCCTAAATAAATAACTATATCATTTATCGCATAGGCGCCTCCGTTTGTGTTACTTTTCCAATTTGTTGAAAATGTATCGGTCTCCAGATTTCCTGTTGTGGCAATATCAGTTCCATCATTTTGTAGTGCGGTTGACTCTACCCAGTTTGTACCGTCCCATCTAAGTGTATTATTTGTAGCTGTTCCTGCTATTAATCCCTTTAAACTTTCCCAGTTTGTGGTCTCTAAAGTCGGGTCAATATCCGTATTGACTCCTGTTAAGCTTTTATATAATACGCCATTATAATTGACAATATCATTTGTGGTATAACTCCCACCATTTGTGTCAGATTTCCAGAGAGGAACAACATCACCACCCATAGCGTTCCGTCTGAACCATCGTGAAGCATTACAGCATCTAAATCGGTGTCATACACCTGCAAACCTATTGCTTTCCCTACAATTGCCATACGTTGTGCTGTGGTGAGCCTTGGCATTAAGAACCCTTTGTCTGTTGCTGTAATATCTAATGCCGCAGAAGCATCTGGCGTAGTGGTGCCGATACCCACTTGAGAATAAGTGGTCAGTCCTACTGCAAAAAACAGGACTGTTAATAGCTTTGTTTTTAAAATATTCATTTTTTTAGGTTGATTTGGCATGGGCTTATTTTTTTTTATAATTGGTTCATTTAATTCGCAAACACACAATACTGTTTATGTTTTTTTTAAAAAAAATTAACAAACCAAATTTCAATAAAATTAACCAAAACAAAAATACCTATGTAACAAACGGCATATTGACGTAATAAAGAGCCATTTTAATGTCATATACGGCTATAAGGCTTATACGCACTTTATATAAGGTTAACATCGTAAAGGTCGTCATACCAACATAAAACTTAAACAGTTATGTAACAAACGGCAAATTGACATAATAAATGGGAGGCGAAATGTAATAATCGGAATTTTATGTGTGTGTTATTAGATCTAATACTATAAAAAAGTCAAAAAAAAACCTGCCTATACAGATAGGCAGGAAATTTCACTAGCGCAATGCTAGTCGTGTTTACCCCACGTTTAGATCACAATAACGGAATATTAGTTAAAAACCCAAAGACTCGTGAAAACATAACCTATCCCTACTGCGTCTTCAACCACCTCAAGTAGAGGTTTTCAACTTTGGTACGTGCCCAAGGCGTCCGTCTGAGAAACTTAAGACTGGATTTTAGGGTTGGACCATCGGTAAAACAACGAATATTTATTTTTTCGCCCATCACTTCCCAGCCATAATGGGCTTCGAGAGCAACGAGAATTTGCTCCAATTTCACGCCGTGTAAAGGGTTATTTGGTTGGGTTTCCATAAAAATTAACGGCGACGGTAATTGTTCGATCGGTTGCCACCACCACCCGCAGACCCCTGACGCTTATTACTTGGACGCGCCCCTCTACGTTGTCGGCCACCCCCTTGTTTTGGCGGTACTGTAGAAGCGTTCGGATCGGGTTCAAACCCTTCCACAATTTCTTTCTTAAAGCGTTGCTTCGTTAGTTTTTCAATAGAAGTCAAATAAGACGTTTCTTCTGCACACACCAACGACAAAGCAACCCCATTGGCCCCTGCCCTTCCGGTACGTCCAATGCGGTGTACATAATCTTCTGGGATGTTTGGAAGTTCGTAATTAACCACATGTGGCAACAATGGAATATCCAATCCACGTGCAGCAATATCAGTCGCCACCAAAACTCTAACATCGTGGTTTTTGAAACCTGCCAATGCTTTGGTTCGCGCTCCCTGACTTTTATTTCCATGAATCGCCATAGCAGAAATCCGTGCACTTTCTAGTTTTTTACAAAGGTTGTTAGCCCCGTGTTTGGTACGGGTAAATACCAAGACTTGTTTCCACTGTCCATCTTTTATGAGCTTGATTAACAGATTTGTTTTTTTCTCTTTTGCCACTCTGTATACTTCTTGCTTAATCGCTTCAACGGTTGTATTTTCGGGAGTTGCTTCTACAAGTGTTGGGCGCAGTAAAATGGTTTGGGCCAAGCTTTTGATTTCTCTTGAAAACGTGGCCGAAAACATTAAGTTTTGACGTCTGGAAGGAATTAATGATCTAATTTTATCAATGTCACGTTTGAATCCCATGTCTAACATACGGTCCGCTTCATCGAGCACAAAAATCTCAACTTTAGATAACGACAAGTGGCCTTGGTTTTCCAAATCGATCAATCGACCTGGGGTAGCGACCAAAATATCAACTCCATTTCTCAGGTGTTTGATTTGTGGATTTTGATTCACACCACCAAAAATAACGGCAGCTCGAAGGTCCAAAAACTTACTATAATGTTTAACGTTGGTATATACTTGGTCGGCTAATTCTCTTGTTGGTGTTAACACGAGCGCCCGAACAGGACGACGGTGTGGCACTGGATTTTTAGCTAATATTTGCAACATTGGCAGAGTAAATCCTGCGGTTTTTCCAGTCCCTGTTTGGGCAGATGCTAATACATCCAGTCCTTCAAGAATGGGAGGAATTGCTTTTTGTTGTATCGGGGAAGGAGTTTCGTAGCCCTGTAATCGGACTGCTTTAAGTAGGACTTCAATAAGTCCTAAAGATTGAAATGTCATAAATTATGTTTTGAAAATGACAATATACAATACGATAGGTCATTCTGAACGATGGCACAAAGGTACATTTTATTTTAAATAAATTAACGTGTAAACACCAATTTAGTGGCTGTTGACAGATTTGAGTCATACGCATAGCCCTCTGTTGTGAACGTTTTTAATCCTTCAACTGATTCTACAGTATTTTCAAGGATGTGACGCGTCATATACCCACGCGCTCGTTTTGCAAAAATAGCGATGGTTTTATACTGGCCGTTTTTAAACTCTTTAAAATCGATATGAATAACAGGCACTTTAAGAACCTTAATATCAATGGCTTTAAAATATTCTTGGCTCGCTAAGTTGACAAACAACTCATCATCTTTTAATTCCTCATTCAGCGCAGTGGTCACTTTTTTGCGCCAAAACTCATAGAGGTTTTTCGATTTCCCGACTGGAAATTTAGTCCCCATTTCCAAGCGATACGGCTGCACTAAATCCAAAGGTTTCAACAACCCGTACAAGCCCGATATAATTCGGACGGAGTCTTGAAGAGTTTCTAATTTTGATTCCGAAATGGTGTATGCGTCAATCCCACGATACACATCGCCATTAAACGCATAAATAGCGGGGCGTGCATTTTTAGATGTGAAAGGGATTGCCCATTCTTGGTTGCGCTCGTAATTAAGCTGACCTAAATTGGATGAAATATGCATTAACTCAGAAAGTGTTTTTGCAGATTTCTTTTTTAACAACGAATTGAGCTGCTGTGCTTCACTCAAAAAACAACTTTGAGTGTTTAATGAGGTCGGTAATTCGCTCTCGTAATTTAACGATTTTGCAGGTGAGATGACAAGTTTCATAAAGCTAATTTATATCTCAAAGTTAAGAAGTAAGGTGCAAGACTCAAAACAATCTAAAGAAAATTTTAATCTTCTAACAAGTGATTCGAATAGGTTTCCCATTTTTTAATACACGCTTGCATGTCTTGTGGGATTTCGGTTGTAAATGACATCGTTTTCCCCGTCGTTGGGTGTAAAAATCCTAAAGTTTTGGCGTGCAAGGCTTGTCTTGGTAAGGTTTTAAAACAATTATCAACAAACTGCTTGTATTTGGTAAAGGTCGTTCCTTTCAGAATGCGTTCACCTCCATAGCGTTCATCGTTAAAAAGCGTATGACCAATGTGTTTCATATGCACACGAATTTGATGCGTTCGTCCCGTTTCTAATTTACAAGTTACAAGAGTTACATATCCCAAACGTTGCAACACTTTGTAATGGGTCACAGCGGGCTTGCCTTTGTCGGCTTCATCTCCAAAATAGACCGTATTTTGCAATCTATTTTTAGGGTGACGGCCAATATTGCCTTCAATCGTGCCTTCATCGGCGTCTATATTCCCCCAAACCAAAGCCACATATTCGCGCTCACTTGTTTTGGCTTTAAATTGGGCTGACAAATGAGTCATTGCAATCTCGGTTTTGGCAACTACCAACAACCCACTCGTATCTTTATCGATCCGGTGAACTAACCCCGGACGATTGCTACTATTGTTTGGCAAATTTTCGAAATGAAACGTAAGCGCATTAATCAAGGTCCCTGAATAATTTCCATGCCCAGGATGAACAACCATTCCAGGCGCTTTGTTGACAACTAATAATGCATCATCTTCGTACACCACATCGATGGGGATATCCTCCGGAACTAATAAGTTTTCATAAGGAGGGTGCTCAAATAAAACTCGAATTTTGTCATACGGTTTTACCTTATAATTTGATTTCACCGCGGCTTCATTGACTAAAATACTTCCATTTTTAGCAGCAGCTTGGATTTTATTTCGAGTGGCATTTTCAACAAAATTCATGAGGTATTTATCGATCCTCAAAGGTTGTTGCCCCTTCTCTACCGTGAACGTATAATGTTCATGTAATTCGCTCTCATTTTCTAACAACTCATTTGATTCTACCATGGTTAATTATTGCTTTCGAACACCGTTTCCTAAAACGAGGTCAAGTGTCGAAGTTTTTGGAAGCATCGTACCTGCTTCAATGATTTGGTCTTTATACCGTATTTCTAAAACTTGATCTTTTCCTAAATCATCTTTATAAATCAACTCGCCTATTTGGAACCCCAAAGCTTCTAGTGTGGGTTTTGTTTGACGATAGGTTCGACGGATGACATCCGGAACCGCTAGCTTTCTGTAGGCTGAAGGGTTGAGAATTAAATATATTTTTCGATCTTCTTTAACTTGACTTCCTGCTAAAGGATCTTGTTCGATAATTGCTCCTTTTGGATATTTTGGATTATAGTTTGATGAATCTTGAACTTCCCCTCTTAATGCATTGTCTTTAAGAAGCATCTGGGCCACTTCGTAGGTTTTACCCGTAAGCGTTGGAACAGTTACAAAGGTCGCGTGATTGGTATAGGATTTGAGCCATTTCAGAGTTAAAAAACTAAAAATAATGAGCGCAATGACCGCAAAAATTAATTGCTTTATAAATGACTTGCTGAATAAGAATTTGATGAAATCCATGGCGCTTTTTAATAATTTAACAAAGCTAAACAAATATTTGTGTCCTTAAAATCTTTAGCTTGTTTAGTTTGAAGTAAATATATTTGGTTTAAAATGATTTTGATTTAAGATAAAAGTAATATTTTTACTGTATAAACGTGCACATGAAAAAAAATATTGCCATTATTATGGGTGGATATTCAAATGAATATCAAATCTCTCTAAAGAGTGGAAACGTGGTTTACGAGAGTTTACCAAAAACGCTCTACAATGCGTATTGCATCCATATTTTTAAAGATCGATGGGTTTATGTGGCAGACGATTTACAAGAATTTCCGATAAATAAAGCTGATTTTAGTATAAATTTAAACGGTGAAAAAATCAACTTTGACTGTGTATTTAATGCTATTCATGGCGCACCAGGTGAAGATGGAACCATACAAGCTTATTTTGAATTACTATTGATCCCACACACCAGTTGCGGTATGTATCAAGCAGCTTTAACGTTTAATAAGCGAGATTGTTTGAGTGTGTTAAAACCTTACGGAATACGAACGGCAGATTCCTATTTTTTAAATGCTGGAGATGCCATTGACCCTGTAGCCATTGAAACAGCGGTTGGATTTCCTTGTTTTGTAAAAGCCAATAAAGCTGGGAGTAGTTTTGGGATTACTAAAGTCTATTCAAAGGAAGAATTGCCAAAAGCGATCGATATTGCTTTTAAAGAAGATGATGAGCTCATTATTGAATCCTACCTAGACGGTATCGAAGTCTCTGTTGGGGTGGTCCGCTATAAAGGAGTCGTTACTGTACTTCCAATTACTGAAATTGTAACCGAGAATGACTTTTTTGATTATGAAGCAAAGTATTTAGGGAAATCTCAAGAAATTACTCCAGCACGTTTAAGCGAATTCCAAGAATCGGATGTTAGAACGGTTGCCAAAAGTATTTATGAGATTTTAAAACTAGAGGGGTTTTCTCGCAGTGAATTTATTTTCAAAAACAACAAACCTCATCTTTTAGAGATAAATACCATCCCAGGACTTACAAAGGAAAGCATTTTTCCACAGCAAGCAGCACAAGCAGGAATTTCATTGCCCGATTTATTTGATAATGCGATTCGAGAAGCACTTCAAAAAAAATCTTAACTTTACCACATGAAGAAAGCAATTTTTCCAGGATCCTTTGACCCAATTACATTAGGGCATGTCGATATTATCAACAGAGGGGTCACCTTGTTTGATGAAGTGATTATAGCGATTGGCGAAAATTCTTCAAAAAACTATATGTTTACACTCGAAGAACGCAAACAATTTATTGAAAAAACGTTTAAAGACAATCCAAAAGTGACGGTCATGACTTATAGTGGGTTAACGATTGATTTTTGTAAAGAGATTGGCGTTGAATTTATTCTAAGAGGATTACGTAACCCAGCAGATTTTGAGTTTGAAAAAGCAATTGCTCAGACCAATCGACATTTATCAACCCTGGAAACCGTGTTTTTACTAACGTCAACTCAGACTTCGTTTATTTCTTCTTCTATTGTCAGAGAAATCATTCGCTATGGTGGCAATTATGAAAAATTAGTTCCCAATTCGGTACGCGTTCAATAAGCTTAGAGTTTATACTCTGCAAGCCCTTTAGAAAATGCTTCTGGATTTTCGGCGAGATGGTACCGTGGATCATCAATCGCTTCTAGGATTACATCTGTAAAAATTGGACTCGATTTATGTAACAAAATCTTACAGTCTTCACTAAGATGTTTTAAGTGTATTGTTTTGCCTTCATCTTTATATTTTTTGACAAGATTAGAAATTGCTTCGATCGCCGAATGGTCACTTATTCGTGATTCTACAAAATCAATCTCAACAGATTCAGGATCGTTTTTTACATCAAATTTATCGTTAAAAGCCGTAATACTTCCAAAAAATAGTGGGCCCCATATTTCGTATACTTTAGTGCCATCATCTTTGATACGTTTTCGAGCCCGAATACGCTTTGCGTTTTCCCATGAAAACACGAGTGCACTTACAATCACACCCGAAATAACAGCGATTGCTAAATCAAAGAAGACAGTCATCGATGAAACCAATATCAATACAAACACATCTGTTTTTGGAATTTTATTGATGATTCTAAAACTAGACCATGCAAACGTCCCAATAACCACCATAAACATCACGCCTACCAATGCAGCAATTGGCACTTGTTCGATTAGCCCAGAAGCAAATAAAATAAATGCTAAAAGCGCTAGTGCAGCAACAATTCCTGAAAGGCGACCTCTACCCCCACCTTTGATATTGATAATCGATTGGCCAATCATGGCACATCCACCCATCCCACCAAACAGTCCGGTGATAATGTTTGCTCCCCCTTGAGCCATACATTCTCTATTAGAATTTCCTCGAGTTTCGGTGAGTTCATCAATTAAATTAAGAGTCATTAAAGATTCAATCAGTCCGATGGCAGCAAGAATTAATGCATAGGGCCCTATAAATTTTAGGGTTTCAAAACTAAGCGGGATTTTTTCAAAAATAGCCCATTGCGGAAGTGGTAATCCGCCTTTTAGGCCATCGCCTCCACCATCTCTAATAAAGCTTCCAACCGTAGCAACGTCTAAATCTCCAAAAATAACAATCGCAGAAACCACCAAAATGGACACCAATGCTTCAGGTAATTTTTTGGTGATTTGTGGCAAACCAAACATAATAGCCATGGTTAATCCTACAAGCCCAACCATTGTCCATAAGGAAACCCCTTGCATCCACACCATTTCTCCATTTTGGGAAGTCATGAACATACTTAATTGCGAAAGAAAGATTACAATCGCTAATCCATTTACAAATCCCAACATGACGGGGTGTGGAATCAAACGTACAAACTTACCGAGCTTAAAAACACCCGCCATAACCTGAATAACGCCCATTAAAATGACGGTCATAAACAAATAGTATAATCCTAACTCATCGCCTTCGGCACCCATAGCATTCCCTTGTGCAACCAAACTGACCATCACTACCGCTAAGGCTCCCGTAGCGCCACTAATCATTCCTGGTCGACCCCCAAAAATAGAGGTGATTAATCCAATCATGAACGCCGCATACAACCCTACTAAAGGGTCTACACCGGCAACAAATGCAAAAGCAACTGCTTCCGGCACTAAGGCCAATGCAACCGTTAGTCCACTTAAAATATCATTTTTTACGTTACTAGAACGTTTTCTTATAAACTCCATCATTTTGTTTCAATTTTGCAGGCAAAAATAAACTTATTGGGAGCGATAGCAACCGTAAATGGGTTTTATTTGTAGATAACTCTAAAAATAAGCTTCGATCCGATGTTAAATTAGGAGTTTAATATTCGCATACGAATTATCTAAAACTTTTTGAAGTTTCGTTTCAGGGATCCATTTTACTTTTGTGATGCCTTCCTTTTCTTGTGGAATTAATTTTCCGTCGTATTCTGAATACATTTTAAACCAGTAGGTAACCTTAATGTAATGGCGGTCATTTCGTTTAAATATATGATACGTAATTTCTAAAGGTTTCGTAATAGAAAGTCCCGAGATTCCAGTTTCTTCCTCTACTTCACGTAGTGCGGTTTGATTGATTGTTTCCTTAGACTCCGCTTTTCCTTTGGGAAGGTCCCATTTTCCATTTCTAAAAATAAATAATATCGCACCATCCGGATTGTAAACCTTACCGCCACCTGCAATTACATTTGGCAAGAGAGATAAGAATTTTTTTAGAAGAACGTCCTTATCTGCCCCAATTAGGTGTACAGCATCATATTTGTCTTTTTTTAATTTCGACAGCACCTTATTGATATCGACTGAATCAATCAAGAAATTCTTGAAGTTTGTTTCAGTTTCAACCTTAGTCGTTAAGATTATTGGCTTATTACCAACAAATATTTTATACATTGTTAATTAAAAACAAATTAATAGAAAGTAAAAGTAGTATTTTTTACTAATTTTGAACTATGATTTTCAACAAAAGTACCGCCAAAAAAACTGCAGAAGTATTACTTCAAATAAATGCTATTAAATTAAACCCACGAGACCCCTTTACTTGGGCGTCAGGATGGAAGTCACCCATCTATTGTGACAACCGCATTGTGTTGTCCTATCCAGCGGTAAGAAATTATATCAAAGAAGAAATCGCAAAAAACATAGAACTAGAATTTGGTAAACCCGATGTGATTGCTGGAGTTGCAACTGGTGCGATTGGAATTGGCGCTTTAGTCGCTGAAGTTCTTGGACTTCCATTTGTGTATGTACGCCCAGAAGCCAAAAAGCATGGCCGTCAAAATCAAATTGAAGGGTATATTCAAAAAGGTCAAAATGTGGTGATCATTGAAGATTTGATCAGTACAGGGAACAGTAGTTTGGTGGCTGTTGATGCCTTAAAAGCATCAGAAGTGAATGTTAAAGGCATGGTTGCAATTTTTACGTATGGCTTTGAAATCTCAAAAGAAAATTTTAAAAAAAACAATGTGACTCTTTATACACTTAGTAACTACGAGAGTCTGATAGAGCAGGCCTTAGACACTAACTTCATTGACCAAAATGAAGCGGCTATTTTATCCCAATGGAATTCAAACCCTTCGGAATGGACCGGTAAATAAATTTAGATTATGAAACTAGAATCACCTAAAGTAAGTATTGATAAGTCGGCGCAAGAAGTATTTGATTATTTGACGACTATCGAAAATTTTAAAACATTAATGCCCGAGAACACCAGTAAGTTTGAAGTATTGGATTCCGACACCTTTTTATTTGCATTAAGCGGAATGCCAGAAATCGTTTTGAAAAAGAAATCTATGGAGCCTCCACACAAAATAGTATTAGGGGCTGCAGGTGGTAAACTGGATTTTTCATTAACTGCACGAATTGAATCTAGTTCTGCAAGCAAAAGTGAAGTCGTTCTCAACTTTGAGGGTGATTTTAATCCGATGATGGCAATGATGATTAAAGGCCCTATCACAAAGTTCATTGAAACCTTAGCGATGAACATTCCTAAATCTGTGTAGTTAATACATCAACTTTAACTCTTTTAAACTAAACTCTTTCGTGGCATCTTCAAGTTGTACTTGTAGTTTTCCAGATGGAGTTACGCCTCTAATTATACCTGTAAAAAAAGATTCGTCAGGCAACATAAAAGTTGAGGGCTTGTCTTTTCTAAACAAATACGATTCGTATTCATCGTTGAAAAAAGCCATTCCTTTCTCTGAAAAAACCCTAAAATAATGTTGCATATTTTCGATAATTTTGTGGAGTAACTCTTGTTTACTCACAGACAATCCTAAAATATGTTTCAGAGAACAAACTTTTGGCAATCCTTCAAATGTTTCCTGGTTGACGTTAAGACCTATTCCAATCACTGAAAATTCAATCTGTTGATTTTTAATTACATTTTCGATTAAAATTCCCGCAATTTTATGATGGTCTGACAAAATGTCGTTCGGCCACTTGATGGCTAACTTAGGAATATTATACCCTTCAAGTGTTTTTACAATAGACAGAGAAACTAAGATACTCAACATAAATTGTTGATGTAAAAGCAGGGATGTTTTTAATTTTAAAACACTGAATGTTAGATTTTTACCTTTATCAGAACTCCACTCAGAACCCATTTGACCTCTGCCTTTGGTTTGATGATTAGTAACCACCACAGAAAAATCTTCTAATACGTTTTCTAGCATCAATTTTTTTAAATAATTGTTGGTAGAATCAGTGGCATTAAGTTTGATTAATTGCATAGTTCGATTTAAGCCTCTAAATTATAATATTATTAAGACAATATAAGGGGTTTAGAGCCAAAAAAGTAATAAATTTGCACAGTAAAATCATTTCATGACAAAAAAAACACCTAGTTCCGACGAACTCATCACTTTCACTATCAGTGGAATTGAAGACGTTAAGGGTCAAAATATCACTATTTTAGATTTGAGAGCTATCGAAAATACCGTTTGCGATTATTTCATCATTTGTGATGGGACCTCAAACACACAAGTAAATGCGATTGTTAGTTCAATACAAAAAAAAGTTAGTAAAAATACCAAAGACAAACCTTGGCATATTGAGGGCAGCGGAAACGCCGAATGGGTGCTAATGGATTATGTTAATGTGGTGGTTCATGTATTCCAAAAACACATTCGAGATTACTACGACATCGAAAACCTTTGGGGTGATGCGAAAATTACTGAAATTGAAACTACTTACTAAAAAATCAACTCATGTCTAAAGATCAAAAACCTAAAAATACAAAATTTAATGCGTATTGGATTTATGGAATTGCCATTGTGCTGTTCCTTGCTTTCAATGTGTTTTCTGGTGGATTAGGAGATTCTTCAGGAGTCTCTACGACCCCATCACAGTTTTTTAAATTCCTCAGAAATGGTGATGTTAAAAAAGTTGAGATCGTAAACAAACGAGAAGCATTGGTGTATCTGACAACAAAAGCATCCAACAAAGACATTCACAAAAAAACGCAAAAAGAACAGCTATTCCCCACAACAGCTGGCGGACCGAGTTATCAATTTGAATTTGGAGATGTTCAATTGTTCCAAAAACAGTTGGAAGATACCATCCAACAAGACGATTTAGATACGGAACTTGATTTTAAAACAGAAACGAATGCGTGGGGTGACATCTTATCCTCTCTCATCCCCTTTATTTTAATCATCGGAGTGTGGATTTTCATCATGCGACGCATGTCTGGTGGTGGAGGTGGCGGCCCAGGGGGTCAAATTTTCAATATTGGAAAATCAAAAGCAAAGCTATTTGATGAAAAATTAGAAACCAAAACAACCTTTCAGGACGTGGCAGGTTTAGAAGGCGCTAAAGAAGAAATTCAAGAGATTGTTGACTTTCTTAAACACCCCGATAAATATACAGCCTTGGGTGGGAAAATACCAAAAGGTGCCTTATTAGTAGGCCCTCCAGGAACTGGAAAAACATTATTAGCAAAAGCCGTTGCAGGAGAGGCAAAAGCCCCATTTTTCTCGCTATCAGGTTCTGATTTTGTTGAAATGTTTGTTGGTGTTGGCGCTTCAAGAGTGCGTGATTTGTTTAAACAAGCAAAAGAAAAATCCCCTTCAATTATTTTTATTGATGAAATTGATGCCATAGGACGAGCTCGAGGCAAAAGTAATATGTCAGGATCTAATGATGAAAGAGAAAACACCCTTAATCAGTTATTAACTGAAATGGATGGGTTTGGAACTAACACAAATGTGATTGTTTTGGCAGCAACCAACCGAGCTGATGTTTTAGATAAAGCACTCATGCGTGCAGGTCGATTTGATCGTCAGATTTATGTTGACCTCCCCGATATTAGAGAACGAAAAGAAATTTTCGAAGTTCATTTAAAACCTCTAAAAAAGGCAAAGGACTTAGATACCGACTTTTTATCAAAACAAACACCTGGATTTTCAGGAGCGGATATTGCGAATGTTTGTAACGAAGCCGCCCTTATCGCCGCCCGTAGTGATAAAAAAGCAGTCGAAAAACAAGATTTCTTAGATGCTGTCGATCGTATTATTGGTGGTCTTGAAAAGAAAAATAAAATCATCACACCAAGTGAAAAAAGAGCTGTTGCTTTTCATGAGGCTGGACATGCGACCGTAAGCTGGATGCTAGAACATGCATCACCATTAGTCAAAGTCACCATAGTGCCCAGAGGACGTTCGTTAGGCGCAGCTTGGTATCTTCCTGAAGAACGACTGATTGTAAGACCCGAACAAATGTTAGATGAAATGTGTGCTGCCTTAGGAGGTAGAGCCGCTGAAAAAGTCATCTTTGACAAAATATCCACTGGTGCTTTAAGTGATTTAGAAAAAGTAACAAAGCAAGCAAGAGCGATGGTTACTGTTTATGGACTAAGTGACAAAATTGGAAACCTAACGTATTATGATTCTTCGGGCGAAAATGACTATGGGTTTTCGAAACCCTACAGTGAAAAAACTGCCGAATTAATTGATACTGAGATTTCAAGAATTATAGAAACTCAATATGATCGCGCCATAAAACTCTTAGAAGACAACAAAGATAAATTAACCGAACTCGCAGAAGTTCTGTTGAAAAAAGAGGTTATTTTTAAAGACAATTTAGAAACTATTTTTGGAAAGCGCCCATTTATCACAGAAGAAGCTGTCAGTTCTACTCCAATAAAAAAAGAAGAGAATAAGGTTAAAAACAAGAAAGAGGAAGTTGTTGAGAAGAAAATAGAAGTCAAGGAAGAATAAATTTAAAAACAACTTTTATTATATCTTAATTTTTTATATTTGAAAGAGTATAAGCAAAACCCTTATATCTCAATAAAAAATGAGTGTATTTCGTAAAATATTTGGATCAAATACTGATACTTCAAAGAGCAAGACTGACGAAAAAGATCAGAATAAGTACTTGGATTCTGCAAATTCACCCATAGACGAAACCTTCACCATTAACTTTAATAAAAATGGTGGTAAGTTTTTATATTGCGAAACCGTCAATGAAGTTCAAAATTTTCTTCAAGACATTCTTGAAGAAAATAATTGGATCCATAAAAAAGCGCTCATACTCAACGCTCAATTAGAAGATAAATTTAAACACTTTAATTTAAAATCAACAAAAAAAGCAGAAGATGCTGGTTTTTTATTTACCACTTGTGAATCTCTTATAGCAAGCGACGGATCGCTCTTAATATGTTCCAATCAAATCGCAGAAAAAAAATTAATAGAATTACCCGAAAATTTTGTGGTCTTTGCAACAACAAGTCAGTTTGTGGCGACTATTAGCGAAGGTCTTCAGAGTATAAAAACAAAGAGTAAAACCAAAATCCCCTCCAACATTACCACCATCAAACATTTTAAAGTAAATGAAAACAACGATTTCCTAAGTTATGGAAGTAGCTCAAAAAACCTATATTTGCTATTATTAGAAGATTTATAATATAAACATTGAAAGAACTAACCACCAGAGCTTTATCAGGACTATTATTTGCCGTAATTTTAATTGGTTCACTCCAATTTAAATATGCTTGTATTACTATATTTTTCATATTTGGATTTATTTGTTTAGGAGAATTCAATAAATTAATTGGTCAAAGAAACAGGGCGTCCTACATCATTTATATGGTCATGTTTTTGGCCGTTGCTTTCTGGGATCAGCTATTTACACCCCTTGAAAGTCTCTCTGACATATCACAGATATTGCTAGTGATTTGCCTGTTTGTAAATTTATTTTTGATTCGAGATTTATTTTCTTCAAAAAGCCTCCCTACTTTACTATCAAATCAGTTTATCAATACCACTTTTTATGTGAGTAGTGGTTTTGTGTTTTTACTTTTAATCGCACTAAATTTTGGAAACTACAGCCCTGAAATGATTATGTTCATATTCATTTTAATTTGGATTAATGATACTTTTGCGTATATCGTTGGGAAGAACTTTGGGAAACAGAAACTATTTGAAAGCATTTCTCCTAAAAAAACAGTCGAAGGTTTTTTAGGCGGTGTCTTTTTTGCTGCCTTAGGGAGTTATGTTATTGCAAATTATACAGATTCATTAAACTTTACTAGCTGGTTAATTATCAGTGTGATTGTAGGTGTTTTTGGCACTTTGGGTGACTTAGTAGAATCTAAATACAAGCGGCAAGCTTCAGTAAAAGATAGCGGAAAAATAATGCCTGGGCATGGAGGCCTGTTAGATCGTTTAGATAGTGTTATATTTGCAGCGCCATTTATCTATTTATTTTTAAGAATATTAAATTATGTTTCATAAAGAAGGTCAAAAAATAATTTTTGTAGCACTCGTCATTGTAGTTGCTACGTTCCTGTTAATAGATGCTATACAAATGCCTTGGCTCGTAAAAGGGATTCAAATTAGTTTATTAGCATTACTCGTATTGATTCTACAATTTTTTAGAAATCCAAAACGGAACACTCATCAAAATGACCATCACGTAATTGCACCCGTTGATGGAAAAGTCGTAGTGATAGAAGAAGTTGAAGAAACAGAGTACTTCAAAGAAAAACGGATTCAAGTCAGTATTTTCATGTCGCCTATTAATGTACATGTGACTCGCTATCCAATCAGTGGGTCAGTACTATTTAGTAAATATCACCCTGGCAAATATTTGGTTGCATGGCACCCAAAAGCAAGTACCGATAACGAGCGTACCACCATTGTTGTAGAAAATAAAACCTATGGTAAAGTATTATACCGTCAAATTGCTGGCGCCTTAGCGCGACGTATCGTAAATTACGCTAAAGAAGGTCAAACTGTTGAGCAAGGTTCAGATGCTGGTTTTATTAAATTTGGATCTAGAGTTGATTTGTTTTTACCTTTAGACACAACTATAAAAGTTAAACTAAATCAAAAAGTGAAAGGTGGTGAATGTATCATCGCCGAAGCATAGTATGAATTCAGAGTCCTTAGAAATAGAGTTTAGAGAAGCTGTTGATAGCATCAACAGTCATGACCAACCATTTCCAGCGGACACCCTCTTAAAACTCTATGCCTATTATAAAAAATCGACGAATGACTATAACCGACCCAGCAGCGGTAAGTCCATCATAAACGCATTCAAAACTAATGCACTTTTTCAGGTTGAAGACATCACTCAAGATGAAGCTAAAAAACGTTATATCGACCTTGCAAACAACTACTTATTATACAGGAAATAAGCTTATTTTAAGTTTTTCAAGCTCGCATTCAGCGTTTCAATTTTAGCAACAGCGTCCGCTTCTTTTTTCTTTTCACTTGCCACCACTTGCTCAGGGGCTCCAGAGACAAATCGTTCATTTGACAACTTTTTTTGAACAGACTTCAAAAACCCTTCAGTGTACTTAAGTTCTTCTTTTAATTTTAAAATTTCAGCCTCCACATCGATCATATCCTTCGCTGGAATAAAGTACTCATTCGATTTCACTCTAAAGGATAAGGCATTTTCTACCGTTTCATTGGTATAAGTTAGATCAGATATATTTCCTAATTTTGAAATAATTGAATCAAAATATTTCGTTTGAGACTCATTATTCAATACTAAAAAATCAATAGTATTTTTAAATGCAATGTTTTTTTCTTTCCGGATAGTACGGATACCTGAGACCACATCGGAAGCAAACTCAAACCCTTCTAAAATTATGGGATCATAAGGAGTGATTTCTGGCCAAGACGCAACAATTAGAGCTTCCTGAGGCGATCTTTTGTTTAAAAACTGCCAAATTTCTTCGGTAAGAAATGGCATAAAAGGATGTAATATTTTTAGATTTGATTCTAATATTTCCACCACAGCCTCATAGGTCTTTTTGTCAATTGGTGCCTCATAGGCCGGTTTGACCATTTCTAACAACCAAGAACAGAAATCATCCCAAATTAGCTTATAAGTCGCCATCAACGCATCACTTAATCGATACTTACTAAAATGATCTTCAATTTCAACTAATGTTTTTTGAAATTTAGCTTGATACCACTCAATGGCTGTACTTGCATATTCTGGCTGGGCAATATCTGCAACTTCCCACCCTTGTATGAGTCGGAAAGCATTCCATATTTTATTTCCAAATGCTTTTCCTTGTTGACATAATGCTTCATCAAACATCAGATCATTTCCGGCAGCAGAGCTCAACAATAATCCAACTCGAACGCCATCGGCGCCAAAGTTTTCGATAAGCTTTAAAGCATCTGGAGAATTCCCCAAAGATTTGCTCATTTTACGACGTTGTTTATCACGTACAAGCCCGGTAAAATAAACATTCGTAAAAGGCTTTTGGTCTTTATATTCGTAGCCAGCGACAATCATGCGCGCAACCCAGAAAAATAAAATATCTGGCCCCGTGACTAAGTCATTGGTTGGATAGTAATACTTGATGTCTTCATTTTCTGGATTTCGAATCCCATCAAACACGGACATAGGCCATAGCCAAGACGAAAACCAAGTATCTAAAACATCATTATCTTGTTTTAAATTTTGAAGACTTAATTGGAGGTTTCCAGATTTGACTTTTGCTAATTCTAACGCTTTTTCAATAGATTCGGCGACTACAAAGTCATCTTTACCATCACCATAAAAATACGCTGGTATCTGTTGACCCCAAAATAATTGTCTTGAAATATTCCAATCGCGAATATTTTCCATCCAATGACGATAGGTGTTATCAAACTTTTTTGGAAATAAGTTGATGGTTTGATCTTCTAAAACCGCTTTGATTGCTGGTTTTGCGAGCGTTTCCATTTTTAAAAACCATTGGTCAGAAAGTCGAGGTTCGATCACTTCTTTTGTACGCTCCGAAGTTCCAACTTTATGAATGTATTGTTCAGTTTTAATGAGATGTCCTTTGGATTCTAACTCTACTGCGATTTCTTTTCGAACCACAAATCGATCTTTTCCTTCGTAATGGAGACCAAAACTATTGAGTGTTGCATCAGCATTAAAAATATCGATGACTTCTAATTGATGTTTTTCTCCAAGAGCCTTATCATTAATATCGTGAGCCGGTGTCACTTTTAGACAGCCTGTTCCAAATTCAATATCAACATACTCATCTTCAATAATCGGAATCACGCGACCACACAAGGGTACAATCGCCTTTTTTCCTTTTAAATGAGTGTAGCGTTCATCGTTTGGATTGATACATATTGCTGCATCTCCTAAAATGGTTTCAGGACGTGTGGTGGCTATTGTGATGACCTCATCACTTTCTTGAATCTTATAATTTAAATAATATAAATTTCCTTGACGTTCTTCATAAATCACTTCTTCATCAGACAAGGTTGTTTGGGCTTGAGGATCCCAATTGACCATTCTAAACCCTCTGTAAATCATTCCTTTATTAAATAAATCAATAAAGACTTTAATCACAGATTCACTCATGTCATCATCCATGGTAAATTTTGTACGATCCCAATCACAAGAGCACCCAAGTTTTTTTAATTGCTCAAGAATAACACCGCCATATTCGTCGGTCCAATCCCAAGCGTGTTTCATAAACTCTTCTCGAGAAAGATCATTTTTATCAATCCCTTGTTCTTTAAGTTTAGCGACAACTTTTGCTTCTGTTGCAATAGAAGCATGATCCGTGCCAGGCACCCAACAGGCATTTTTCCCCTGTAAACGTGCTCGACGGACTAACACATCTTGAATCGTATTATTTAGCATATGACCCATGTGTAAAATACCAGTGACGTTTGGTGGCGGAATGACAATCGTATAAGGCTCCCTTGAATCGGGTGTCGAATGAAAATACTTATTGGTCATCCAATAGTCATACCACTTGTTTTCAACAGCTGCTGCATCATATTTTGAAGGAATCGACATACTTTGGAATAGTTTTTGAATGTTAATTTACAAAAGTACTTATATTTTGTTTTCTTTAAAATTAATAATTGAATTTATATGAGTGCAATTTTGCAGTTTGAAAAAAAAGTGACTAAATTTACATTAACTAACAATTTATTATGAGAAAAATTTTTACAGTAGTGTTCATTTCCCTCTTCAGTTTGGGAATATATGCACAAGACAAAGTGGCCAAAATTGAATTTGAGTCGGAAACAATTGATTATGGAACCATAGAAAAAGGATCCGATGGCGTTCGTGTCTTCAAATTTAAGAATACAGGAGATGCGCCTCTAATTGTTTCAGCTGTTAAATCTAGTTGTGGATGTACAGTGCCTAAAAAGCCAACAGCGCCTATTTTACCTGGTGAAAATGGTGAAATTGAAGTCAAGTACGATACTAAAAGAGTGAATCCAATTCGAAAAACGATTACCGTTACTTCTAATGCGGATACGCCTACAGTTGCTTTGAAAATCAAAGGAACTGTTATTGATTCTAGTAAGTCTAGTGTCATTGGAGATAAAGACAAAAGTGTTTTAGAGCAATAAGCTCAAAACCTTTATTCCGAAACGAAAGCACCTTAATTGGTGCTTTTTTTATGTAATAAATCTTGGAGTCTAAATTGAAATTTCATTAGAACACCGTCGCGTTCTACAATCATTTTGATGCGCTTCCCATCCGAACCATAAAATTGTTCTATCGCTTTTTGAAGGGTTAATGAACTTAAATTTTGATTATTGATTGAGATCACTACATCCTCAATTTTAAGCCCCGCCAAAGCTGCTGGAGAAGAGAGTCGAATGTCCGAAATTACTAATTCTGGAACGATTTCAAATTTGTAAGAAGATGAAAAACTAATAGCATTTGAACTTTGAGAAGATGAATTAGGTGCTGTTAAATCTGGGGTCTCCGAAAGAGTTTTAACTAATCGAACTCCTGCATACTGCATCACAACACCACTTTTATTATACTTAAATGATTTGTTGAAATAGTTGTTTTTCTTAAATGCAACCCATTGTGACTTATAGTTAAAGACCCAATTAAAACGATGTGTAACACCTCCCATTAAACTTCCATTCCGTAACGCATGTATCTTCTCTTTTTGGACCGATGAATCATCTGGAAATGCAACATTTATATCGTCTAAGCTAAAGTCTGAGAGTCGAAATGATTCAAGCACCGCCCTTTTTCCAAAAATGGTACCACTAAGCCCTTTCCCTAAAAAATCATCAAACGTATTGTTTGGAATTGAAATCGACTGTGTTGAATCTTCAAATAGCCATATCGCATCACTTCCTCCTGTATCAATTAAAAGATTCACAGGAATTTCCTTATTTCCCATGAAAACAGCAGCTTCTGTGATTGGTTTTTTATTGTAAAACTTCAAAGGTAACTGCCGCCATTTATTTGAAAATTTTTGCGTGTAATAGTTGTGGTTATAAAGTTTGATAAACTTTCGAGTGTAATTCACCTCAACCACAAAATCTTTAAAAATATCATATCCTATTATCCCATGAATAGGGATTCCTAAGCTTGGAACAAAGTTGATGGAAGCATCAATAATCGCAAATAGGTCCTGATTTAGATTTACAGCTTCTCCGATACTAATTGTATTATTAGTGGACCGTAATGATTCAATGGGTGCATCAGTTCCTAAGCCTTGAATATGATTTAGTTCAGTTTTATGAATTGACAACTCGTCTTTTAAATTGAAAAAATTAAAAATAATTGGTTTTGAAACGCCTGTATCTAATAAAAAAGACAAATCGACACCATTAATTGTTACTGGAAAGACAATAAGGTTATTTACTAATCGAAAATGTATCTTAGTACTTTTTCCGTTCTGAATCACAAAATTTCCTTGTGAAAACACATTTACATTAAAGCAAACAACAAAAATGATATTTAGAAATTTAAGGTTAATCATAACAAATGTAGTGAGAGGCAAGAATCAATTTACGTTCATTTTTTTTAAATAATAGGGAAAGCGCTTTATTTTATACAAACTTTAAGATAAATTTGTAAGCAATAGATACATCAAAACAATGCCAAAAATTTCTCAGAAAGGGGCCAAAATGCCACAATCGCCTATTAGAAAACTAGTGCCTTTCGCTGAACATGCAAAAAAAGAAGGGACCAAGGTCTATCATTTGAATATTGGTCAACCTGACATTAAAACACCCGAAGTCGCACTAAATGCTGTAAAAAATAACACTTTAGAGGTCTTGGCCTACAGTCGATCGGAAGGATCGGAAACGTATCGCACAAAATTGGCCGCTTATTATGAAAAAAATGAAATTCATGTGAGTTCCGATAACATTATTATTACTACAGGGGGAAGTGAGGCTCTCTTTTTTACGTTTGGGAGTATTATGGACCCCGAAGATGAAGTGATCATCCCAGAACCATTTTATGCCAATTACAACGGATTTTCGACGGCTCAAGGCGTAAACGTTGTGCCAGTCGTTTCTAGTATAGATACAAATTTTGCCTTACCTCCTATTGCCGATTTTGAAGCATTGATTACATCCAAAACTAAAGCAATTTTAATTTGTAACCCTGGGAATCCTACAGGATATTTATATAGTAAAGCTGAAATTAAACAACTCGCCATTCTTGTTAAAAAACATGATTTGTTTTTGATTGCGGACGAAGTATACCGCGAATTTACTTATGATGGTCACGAACATTATTCCATCATGCAAGAAGAAGGACTCGAATCGAATGCCATCATAGTTGACTCTGTATCGAAACGATACAGCATGTGTGGCGCTCGAATTGGGTGTATTGTGACCAAAAATAAATTGGTACTTGATACCGCTCTTAAATTTGCCCAAGCACGCTTATCGCCTCCAAGCTACGCACTGATTGCCAGTGAAGCCGCATTAGAAACCCCTGATAGTTATTTTGATGATGTTATTTCTGAATATGTTGAGCGAAGAAATGTTTTGGTTGAAGAACTTGAAAGAATTGAAGGTATTAAAGTTGCCAAACCTAAGGGTGCTTTTTACTGCATTGTAGAATTACCTGTGTCAGATTCTGATGTATTTGCACAATGGTTATTAGAAGATTTTCGACTTAATAACGAAACCATCATGGTCGCTCCTGCAGCAGGTTTTTATTCAACCGAAGGCCTCGGAAAAAACCAAGTGCGCATTGCGTACGTACTCAATAAAGAAGACCTTAGAACTTCCGTTGCTATTTTGAAAGCTGCACTCGTTCAGTATAACTCCTAATGGATATTAAAGAAAACATATCGCTTCAGTCTTTTAACACGTTTGGAATGAATGTGAATGCTAAAGAATTTGCATCGATTGACTCTTTGAAAGATTTAACAGACGTTTTAAACACAAATCCATCTCACTTATTTATTCTTGGAGGTGGGAGTAATATGTTACTCACCAAAGATATTGATGCCCTAGTACTGCATATAAACCTCAAAGGAATTTCGGTGATTTCAACCTCTGGCGAACGAGTAAACGTTCAGGTTAGTGCAGGTGAAAACTGGCACGAATTTGTCAATTGGTGTCTGAACAAAGATTTTGGAGGACTCGAAAATTTATCATTAATCCCTGGAAATGTAGGAACAGCTCCCATTCAAAATATCGGAGCGTATGGTGTAGAACTGAAAGATACGTTTGTAAGCTGTGAAGCCATAAATATTCAAACAAAAGAACTGAAAACTTTCACTAAAGAAGAATGCGATTTTGGTTATAGAAATTCTATTTTTAAGCAAAAGATAAAAGGAGAATATATTATTACTTCAGTGGTGTTTGAGTTAAGTACCGAGAATCACTCCATTAAAACAAACTACGGCGCTATTGAATCTGAACTAAAAAGAACAGGAATCAAAAATCCTACGATTCAAGAGGTCTCTAAAGCAGTTATTTATATTAGAAACTCTAAACTTCCAGATCCTAAAATTCTTGGAAATAGTGGTAGTTTTTTCAAAAATCCTGTCGTTTCATATTCAAAATTTGAAATTCTACAAGCTCAATTTCCACTAATTCCGCACTATAAAGTATCTGAGCAAAGCGTTAAAATCCCTGCAGGATGGTTGATTGAAACGGCTGGATATAAAGGGAAAACTTTTGATAACTATGGGGTACACAACAAACAAGCCTTAGTCTTGGTTAACTATGGTGGTGCTACTGGAGAAAACATTTTAAATCTCTCTATTCAAATTCAAAAAGCAGTGAAACTTATTTTTGATATTGATTTAGAATCAGAGGTCAATATCCTGTAAAAGCGCACATTCGTGCGCTTATATAGTTATAAATTAAGATTATTAATCTGCTTTTTTACTGAGTCTACAAACAAGACCTGCAACAATAGCGCCTGCTATAGGTGCCAGCCAAAATAACCATAATTGACTAGAATAATCGCCCTGTGCAAACAATACTTGTCCCGTAGATCTTGCTGGATTTACAGAGGTATTTGAAATAGGGATGCTAATCAAATGAATTAATGTGAGGGCTAACCCAATAGAAATTGGTGCAAATTTTCTGGTCGCCTTTCGACCAGTACTCCCAAGAATAATAATGATAAAAAAAGCGGTGGTTACAAATTCGGTAATAAGAACAGAACTCATGGAATAGCCCCCTGGAGACAGGTCTCCATACCCATTGGCTGCAAAGCCTCCAACAGATACAAAGTCAGATTTACCAGAAACAATTAAAAATAAAGTAGCGGCTGCAACAATACCTCCTAAAACTTGAGATATAATATAGCCTAATATATTTTTTGTTTCAAAACGACCACCCGCCCATAATCCAAGGGTGACGGCTGGATTAAAATGTGCTCCAGAAATCGCACCAACAGCAAACGCCATGGTCATAACAGTTAATCCAAACGCAAGAGCAACGCCAACAAATCCAATTCCAAGGTCGGGATATCCTGCAGCAAAAATTGCACTCCCACATCCGCCAAAGACGAGCCAAAAGGTTCCGAAAAATTCTGCAAATAATTTTTTCATAATAATCAGTTTTTTAGGTTTTTATATAGGACACAGAAATAAAAAAAAGTCACATAACGCTTATAAAATCAATTTCAACATATTGACGAAAAGTGTATCTTTGTAAAAAAATTAAGATGACTTTATTTTTAATTACATTGACGCTTTTGGGAATTGCTGTTGGAGGAATTTCCATAAAATTGTGGGCAAAAAAAGATGGTGAATTTGCTGGAACTTGTGCCAGTCAAAACCCAATGATTAATAAAGATGGAGAAGCCTGCGGTTTTTGCGGCAAAACTCCTGAAGAATATAAAGATTGCTCTGAACCTGAACATGCGTAATCCATTTTCATTTTAAATAAAGGAAATTGTTATGGTTCAATTTAGTATATTTATCTTCACTAATAAATCAAATCATTTTCATTGGAAGTAAACGACCTCATTCAAAAAGCAAAACAAAATGATCAAATTGCATTCAACTCCTTACTACATACGTTTTGGAATGATGTTTATGGATTTTTGATTAAACGCACTCGAAATGAAAATGATGCAGAGGACATTACTATTGAAACGTTTTCCAAGGCCTTTGAAAAAATAAAGACTTTTGATGAAAAATTCAAATTCAAAACATGGCTCATCACCATTGCTAAAAATACCCATTCTGACAGTTTAAGAAAACAAAAAACAACGCTCAGCAACCAAACATCTGAAGAAGATGAAAAACGAGTGTATAAAATTCAAGACGAATCCCCCTCACCGGAAGACAAACTCATCACAGAACAAAATCTGGCGGCTTTACTTAAAGATATCAAAAAGTTGAAACCGCACTATCAACAAGTGATTAATTTGCGCTATTTTCAAGAGTTGTCTTACGACGAAATTTCAAAGGAAATTCAAATCCCTTTAAATAATGTAAAAATCAAACTCTTAAGAGCCAAAAAGCTTTTAGCTGAAATTATTTTAACAAAAAAATGAAACGTTTTTTTCAAAAACTAGGCCCAGGTCTTTTGTTTGCTGGCGCGGCTATCGGCGTTTCTCATCTAGTACAATCGACGCGGGCAGGTGCCGATTTTGGCTTTGGTTTGATTTGGGCTTTACTACTCATTCATTTGGTAAAATATCCATTTTTTCAATATGGTCCACGCTATGCAAGTGCTACAGGCGAAAGCTTGCTAGAAGGCTATCAGAAATTAGGGGACGGAGTTTTGGCTTTATACGGACTAATAACATTCTTAACTATGTTTACTATTCAAGCTGCGGTGACCATCGTAACAGCAGGGATAGCGACTTCACTGTTTGGAGATTTTATTAGCGTAAAAATCTGGACCATTGTAATTCTAAGCCTTTGTTTTATCGTCTTAAATATTGGAAAATACCGATTTTTAGATGTGATGATGAAAATTATAATTATCACTTTAACTTTTACCACTTTGGTGGCAACAGTAATGGCATTGAATACTTCAAACGACCCACTCACATTTACACAGATTCTTCCTAAAGGAAGTCTCGAAATTACATTTTTAATTGCATTTATGGGTTGGATGCCAGCACCCTTGGATGTCTCGGTGTGGCACTCCTTATGGACCACCGAAAAGCAAAAAATAAGTGTCGAAAAAAGAAATCCGAAAACAGCTTTACTAGATTTTAACATCGGCTACTTAGGAACCATTATTTTAGGGGTTAGTTTTGTAGCATTAGGCGCTTTAATCATGTATCCGACGGGCAATAGCTTTAGTAATAGCGCCGGAACATTTTCTGTACAACTTATTGAAATGTATACCCAAAGCTTGGGACAATGGGCTTATGTAATTATTGGAAGTGCGGCGTTGACGACCATGTTTAGCACCACCCTAACAACTCTAGATGCGTCTCCGCGTTCAATGCATAAAACGACTGAGTTATTATTTAAAAAAACTTTCAAAAAAGGCTATTTAATTTGGAGTCTCGTTCTAATTTCAGGAACACTTAGTATTTATTTTTTCTTCCTTTCAGATATGGGAACCCTCATTAAAACTGCCACGGTACTGTCATTTTTAACAGCACCCTTTTATGCACTGGTAAACTATATTTTAATTTCAAGCAAACACACACCAATGGCGTGGCAACCCTCTAAATTGATGCATTTTGTGAGCTGTTTTGGCATTGTGTTTTTAATTGGTTTTAGCGTGTGGTATCTTACTATTTTATGATTATTTTATAAGAATACTTTGTATCTTTGTAACTTCAAAATGAACGCATGGCTGTAGAAACCCTTTCAGACCCAATTGTACGTCAACCTAAACCAAAATGGCTTCGTGTCAAACTGCCAACTGGCAAAAAATACACCGAACTCAGAGGGCTTGTTGATAAATATAACCTTAATACTATCTGTGCTTCAGGAAGCTGCCCTAATATGGGTGAATGCTGGGGTGAAGGCACGGCTACATTTATGATTTTAGGTAATATTTGTACTCGATCTTGTGGGTTTTGCGGAGTTAAAACCGGACGTCCAGAAACAGTGGATTGGGATGAGCCCGAAAAAGTGGCACGTTCTATAAAAATCATGAACATTAAACACGCCGTTCTAACGAGTGTCGATAGAGATGACCTAAAAGATATGGGGAGTATTATGTGGGCTGAAACCGTCAAAGCGGTGAGGCGCATGAATCCAAACATAACCATGGAGACATTAATTCCCGATTTTCAAGGGATAGAAAAACATATTGATAGGATTGTTAACTTGGCACCAGAAGTTGTTTCTCATAACATGGAAACCGTCAGACGCTTGACGCGTGAAGTTCGCATTCAAGCAAAATATGATAAAAGCTTAGGCGTTTTAAAATACCTAAAAGACCAAGGACAACGCCGTACCAAAACTGGACTCATGTTAGGACTCGGCGAAACCCGCGATGAAGTCATTGAAACGCTTCACGATATAAGAAATGCCAATGTAGATGTGGTGACCATCGGTCAGTACCTGCAACCGAGTAAAAAACATTTACCCGTAAAGCAATTCATCACACCCGATCAATTCAAAGAATACGAAACGATTGGTTTAGAACTTGGCTTTCGCCATGTAGAAAGTAGTGCCTTAGTAAGATCTTCTTATAAAGCTCAAAAACACATCAACTAACCATGGTACGGGTTGCTATCAATGGATTTGGACGTATTGGCCGGCGCGTATTTCGACTTTTATTAGACCATCCAACGATTCAAGTGGTTGCTATAAATGATCTCGCAGACGCCAAAACCTTGGCGCATCTACTTAAATACGATAGCATTCACGGCCGTTTAAAGCGAACTGTTTCTAACAATGGTACGCAGCTTATTTTTGATGGCACCGCGATTCCATTATTAAACAAAAACCATCCTAGAGATGTCAATTGGATTCCTTATGATGTGGATATCGTCATTGAAGCTACTGGGAAATTTAAAACCAAAAACGACTTAATTCACCATATTAATAACGGTGCCTCTAAAGTTATTTTGAGCGTCCCACCAGCGGATGACAGTCTCAAAACTATCGTTTTAGGGGTGAATGACGACTTGTTAGATGAAACTGATTTAATCATTTCGAACGCCTCCTGTACCACCAACAATGCGGCGCCAATGCTTTCTATTATCAATGCCCTTTGTGGCATCAATCAGGCGTATATTACAACGGTACATTCCTATACAACCGATCAAAGTTTACATGACCAACCGCATAAAGATTTAAGACGTGCCCGTGCAGCGGGTCAGTCCATTGTTCCCACAACAACGGGGGCGGCAAAAGCATTAACTAAGATTTTTCCAGAGTTGGCGGACTGTATTGGCGGTTGTGGAATTCGCGTACCGGTCATTAATGGATCATTAACCGACATTACGTTCAATGTAAAAAAAGAAACTTCTGTTGAGGCCATTAATCAAGCGTTTAAAGCGGCTTCTAAGACATCGCTTAAAGGCATTGTCGAATATACTGAAGACCCTATTGTATCCATTGATATTGTCGGTAATACGCATTCCTGTATTTTTGATGCCGAAATGACTTCCGTGATTGGAACGATGGTGAAAATTATTGGATGGTACGATAATGAAACTGGTTACTCCAGTCGTATTGTCGATTTGATATATAGGATGAAGGATTAACTTTAATTTTTCATCTGCATTAAATACAAATCAAAGTTTTTCGCCCAATAATTTTTTTCTATTTTTTCTAACTCAAATCCCATTTTTCCATAAAATTGAAAGGCATGCTGACTCGTTCTGACTCTAATGATTTCAATCTTTAGATTTTGATTTATATGATTAATTCTGAACTGTAATAATTCTTTCCCGATGCCTCTTCCTTGGCATTTAGGATCTATAACATCCCAAGAAATAAAGGCCAACTTTTCTTCAAAAGAATAATTGACCCCTCCTACTCCAATAATTTGAGAGTGCTCTTCATAGACAAAATAATCTTCTCGTTCATGATCCAAATACTTTATGAAATCGCTTTCTTCTGAAGCATCAAAATAGTTAGGCGTATTTAGACGAAATAATTCGAGGACTCTTGATTTATCTATTGTGGTGTACTTTCTGATCATTTTGTTTGAGTATCCTAAAAACTTCTAACATAAGTCACCACCAAATCCTCAAAATCCGACGCTTTATCAATTTTAAGTTGAATCGGTAAGTAAAATATAGAATCATTGGTATCCATACTTAACCTTGAAAAATCCTTTTCGGTAGTGACTACAAGTGGTTTTGAATGTATAAGCTCCACTTCAGACTTAGAAAATTCATGGTGATCCTTGTAGTTTAAATGCTCAAAGTCAAGACCCATTGTAGTCAAATAGGACACTAGTGGAGCTGGGTTTGCAATCCCAGTCACCAATGTAAAATGAGTCCCTTTCAAATCCATTAGCTCTCGATTTGAATTTGAAGAGATAATCGCATCACCGTACTCAATACTACTAAAAAATACCAATTGAGTGGATTTTAGTTTCAGGCGTTTGGTGATCTCCGTTTTTAGCTCATTACTCAGATCAATTGAACATTTGGTCACCACAATGACGTCTGCTCGTTTAGCACCTGATTTAGGTTCTCTCAAATTACCAGTAGGCAGTACAAAATCATCACAATACAATTGATCGAACGCGGTTAGCAGAATATTAAGACCTGCCGTGACTTTCCGATGCTGAAAAGCATCATCGAGTAAAACAACGTCTAAAGACGATTGTTGTTCTTTCAAAAGTTTCAAACCATGTTGGCGATCGGCATCTACCGAAACCGTAATATTTTTAAATTTATTATAGATTTGGAATGGCTCATCACCAATATCTTTTGAAGTGGATTGAGGGCCTGCAATCAAAAACCCTTTAGAATTTCGTCCGTATCCGCGACTCAGAGTTGCAAGTTGAAACTTGGGTGTTAAGACTGATATTAAATACTCAATCATTGGCGTTTTTCCTGTCCCACCCGTCGATAAATTACCGACACATATCAATGGAGACTCATAGGATTTGGATGAGAAAACCGACCAATCATAGAATTTATTTCTAAAAAATACCGCCACATAATAGAGGGGTACAAAGGGATATAATATTTTTCTAAAAAGCTTCACCGCAACGAAAGTAATTATTTTATCTTTGAAGTTAAACAAAAACTTATGATAGTTCAGGATGTGATCACGCATTTAGAGGCCTTAGCACCGCTTACCTATGCAGAAGAGTTTGACAATGTAGGACTTTTAGTCGGCGATAAAACGACCAAATTAACAGGGGTTTTGATCACTCTAGACACACTTGAAGCGGTCGTGGATGAAGCCATTGAAACCAATTGCAATTTGATTGTGAGTTTTCATCCGATCATTTTTAAAGGGCTCAAAAAAATTACTGGAAAGTCTTATGTTGAGCGTGTTTTGATAAAAGCGATCGAACATAAAATCGCGATTTATGCCATCCACACAGCTCTTGATAATGTTTTTGAAGGTTCTAACGCAGGTCTTTGTGAAATTTTAGGACTTCACCACAAAGCGATTTTAATACCGCAAGCCGGCACCATCAAACAATTAACCACTTATGTGCCAGAAAACGATGCGAAAACAGTAAGAACCGCTTTATTTGAAAGTGGTGCAGGAAGTCTTGGTAATTATGACCACTGTAGTTTTAATAGTTCTGGAACTGGAACGTATAAAGGAAATGAGAATTCGAACCCTGTCATCGGGGAAAAAAACATATTACAAAATGTTACCGAAACAAAAATTACGATCAGTTTTGAAAAACATTTGGAAAAAATTATTTTGAAAGCACTCTTGAACAGCCACCCTTATGAAGAGGTTGCTTATGAAATTATCTCCCTTGAAAATAAAAATCAACATATTGGTATGGGAATGATTGGGCAGTTAGAACAACCGATGAATGAAGTTTTGTTCTTAGAATTTGTAAAAACCCGTCTAAATTGTTCCGTGATACGCCATTCGAAATTATTAGACAGCCCAATTCAAAAAGTGGCGGTTTTAGGAGGGTCGGGAAGCTTTGCCATAGAAGCCGCTAAAGCTGCTGGTGCTGATGCGTTTATCTCCTCAGATTTAAAATATCATGATTTTTTCAGAGCAGAAAATGACCTATTATTGGCCGATATAGGCCACTATGAAAGCGAAGCGCACATAAAAAATATTTTAGTTGCTTATCTTAAGAAAAAAATTACTAATTTTGCATTCCTTTTATCAAATACAAATACAAATCCTGTAAAGTACAAATAAGCATGGCTAAAAAGAAAGAACTAAGCGTAGAGGATCGATTAAGAGCTCTTTAT
>JAQXBT010000064.1 GCA_029252265.1 Flavobacteriaceae bacterium
GTGGATACATTAGGTGACTTAGTATCTTTCAACAAAAACGATTTAATGAAGTTTAGAAACTTTGGTAAAAAATCATTAACTGAACTTGAAGAGTTAGTCAATGTAAAAGGCCTTAGCTTTGGAATGGACTTAAGTAAATACAAATTAGATAAAGATTAATTACTTTATAATTTGCGCCTCTTAAATGAGTTGATGCAAGATAAGGTTTAAAAGCAAATGTCATGAGACACGGAAAAAAAATAAATCATTTAGGTAGAAAAACTGCGCATAGAAAGTCAATGTTAGCAAACATGGCTTGTTCTTTAATTGAACATAAGCGTATCAACACAACGGTTGCCAAAGCAAAAGCTTTAAAGCAATTTGTGGAGCCTTTAATTACAAAGTCTAAAGACGACACGACTCACAACAGACGTATTGTTTTTAGTCGTTTAAGACAAAAAGAATCCATCACTGAATTGTTTGGGGATGTTGCTGCTAAAGTTGGCGATCGCCCAGGTGGATACACACGTATCATCAAACTCGGTAATCGTCTTGGTGATAACGCGGATATGGCAATGATCGAATTAGTAGATTTCAATGAAATTTACAATGCCGATAAACAACCTAAGAAAAAGGCCACTCGTAGAAGTCGTAAAGGTAGTGCTGCGAAACCAGTAGCTCCAGCGGTTGAAGCGACAGAAACTCAAGAAGAAGAGTAAATGTCAGTTTTCGATTAAAATATTAAAGGTAAACTGAAAAGTTTACCTTTTTTTTAACCCAACTTTTAACCCATAACTTTTATGAAATTTTATAAATTAATTTTCGCATTATTTCTATCAACGTTTCTTCATGCACAGTATGATGTTACAACCGTTGGTAATGATCCAGCCGCGTCGAACTCTAGTGGAATGTGGATTGTTAACAATGCGCCAGCTGCAAAAATTCAAGGCTCTTTTTACTTATCAGAAGACTGGTTTTCTAAAGGATATTTAACAAGAACAGATGGAAAGGTTGTTACCGTTCTTGGATTAAATTACGATACTAAATCAGATGCGTTTGTAGTTAAAGTTTCTAATGATTCTATTTTCAGGTTTAATAACTCTACAATTAAAGAAGTGAATCTCGGAAACATGAAGTTTAGAAGATATACGAATGTGATTAATGCGAAGCCTTCCTATTTAGAAGTCCTTGCAAACACAAACGATATCGAAATTTTAAAGTACCACGGTAAACAGATTAAACTAGGAGTCAAAAACCCGATGACTCAGATTTCTACTCCAGATAAATATGTAGATGTCAAGAAAATATTTTTTAAAAAAGGGAATGAAGTCACTGAGACCAAGCTTTCGAAAAAGCAATTTTGTAATCTTTTTGATGATAAATCAAAGCTTATAAAGGCCTATGTTTCCAAAAACAGGATGTCTTTGAAAGAAGACAAAAATCTTCAAATGATTCTTAATTACTATAACACACTATAATGTTAATAAGCATTTATAATTTTAAGGATAAACTTTTTTAGTTTATCCTTTTTTTTATGCAATTTTGTAAAACCTTATTAGACTACAATAAAATGAAATATACAACACGAAAAAAAGCCATTTTAATTTTAGCAGATGGTACTATTTTTTATGGAAAAGCAATTGGGAATGAAGGCACCGCTTTTGGAGAAGTTTGCTTTAATACTGGAATGACAGGTTATCAAGAAATCTTTACAGATCCTTCCTATTTTGGACAACTGATGGTCACAACCAATCCACACATTGGAAACTATGGTGTGAACGATTTGGAGATGGAATCGGAGTCTATTAAAATTGCGGGACTTATTTGTAAAAACTTTAGCTATAATTACTCACGTGTAGATGCTAATGGTTCCCTTGAAGAATTTTTTGACACCCATAATTTATTTGCGATCTCCGATATAGACACCAGAGCTTTGGTTAGTTATATTCGCGACAATGGTGCAATGAATGCCGTAATCTCAACCGATGTTGATGATGTTGAAGGTCTCAAAAAAAAATTGGCTGACATCCCTCAAATGGAAGGATTAGAGTTGGCCTCTAAAGTATCTACCAAAGAGCCTTATTACTTTGGTAATGAAAATGCGACCTATAAAATAGCAGCACTTGATATTGGCGTTAAAAAGAACATCTTAAGAAATTTTGCCAAACGGGATGTATATATTAAAGTGTTCCCTTACAACTCAACTTTTGAAGAATTGAGTGCTTGGAACCCCGATGGTTATTTCTTGTCTAATGGTCCCGGAGATCCAGAACCCTTAGTAGAAGCACAAGCCTTGGCCAAAACCATTATCGAAAAAAACTTACCTCTATTTGGGATTTGTTTAGGACACCAAGTTATAGCACTCGCTAATGGCGTGTCTACTTATAAAATGCACAATGGACACAGAGGGATCAACCATCCTGTTAAAAACCTTGTGACAGGCAAAGGGGAAATCACATCTCAGAATCATGGGTTTGCAGTTCATAAAGAAGAAGCTGAAGCGCATGCGGATTTAAAAGTCACACATTTGCATTTAAACGACCACACCGTGGCCGGGATTGCTATGAAGTCTAAAAACTGTTTTTCGGTACAATACCATCCAGAAGCGAGCCCTGGCCCTCACGATTCTTCTTATTTATTTGATCAATTCATTGAAAATTTAAAATAATTACCTAAAAAAAAGAGGGAGTTCATTCGAACATCCTCTTTTTTTTATCTTACTACAACGTTTTAGCTAATAATTAACATAAATCCACTCGAGGATAATCCTAAAAAAATTCATTTTCGTAAATTTGTAAACTATAAATAATTAAAAGACAACACTATGAGTATTATTGTAAACATTCATGCGCGTCAAATTTTAGACTCAAGGGGGAATCCTACGGTTGAAGTTGACGTTACCACTGAAAACGGATATATTGGAAGAGCGGCGGTACCATCGGGTGCTTCTACCGGAGAACATGAAGCGGTTGAATTACGTGACGGCGTATCTGCCTATATGGGAAAAGGCGTTTTAAAAGCGGTTGAAAATGTGAATGCAATTATTGCTCAAGAATTGTTGGGTGTTTCTGTGTTTGAACAAAACCTAATCGATCAAATTATGATTGATTTAGATGGAACTCCAAATAAATCTAAACTTGGCGCCAATGCCATTCTTGGAGTTTCTTTAGCAGCGGCGAAAGCAGCAGCAGCAGAACTTGGAATGCCACTATTCCGTTATGTAGGTGGAGTGAGTGCAAACACGCTTCCTGTCCCAATGATGAACATCATCAACGGAGGATCGCACAGTGATGCGCCAATTGCATTTCAAGAATTTATGGTCATGCCTGTAAAAGCTAAAAACTTTACACATGCCATGCAAATGGGAACAGAAATTTTTCATAACCTTAAAAAAGTATTACATGACAGAGGTTTGAGTACAGCTGTTGGGGATGAAGGTGGTTTTGCTCCAAACTTAGAAGGTGGAACAGAAGATGCTTTAGAAACAATTGCCAAAGCTGTTAAAAATGCAGGTTATACTTTAGGGGATGATGTCATGATCGCTTTGGATTGTGCTGCTGCCGAATTTTATGTCGATGGTAACTACGATTACAGTAAATTTGAAGGTGCTAACGGAAAAGTAAGATCAAGTAAAGAACAAGCAGATTATCTAGCAGAACTAGCCGCCAACTATCCAATTATTTCTATTGAGGATGGGATGGATGAGAATGACTGGGAAGGTTGGAAATACCTTACAGACAAAATTGGCGATTCCGTACAATTAGTAGGGGACGATTTGTTTGTGACTAATGTTGAGCGTCTTTCTAGAGGGATTGATAACAGCATCGCAAATTCAATTCTTATTAAAGTAAATCAGATTGGAACCTTGACTGAAACGATTGCTGCCGTTAATATGGCACACAATGCAGGTTATACTTCTGTGATGTCGCACCGTTCTGGTGAAACCGAAGACAATACTATTGCCGATCTTGCAGTGGCATTAAATACAGGTCAAATTAAAACAGGTTCTGCGTCACGTAGTGACCGTATGGCCAAATACAACCAACTCCTTCGTATTGAAGAAGAGTTAGGAGAAACGGCTTATTTTCCACAAGAAAAAGCTTTTAAGATTAAGTAAATAATCTATTTTTCTATAAAAAAAAGTACCTTTTAGGTGCTTTTTTTTATATACCTGGTCAGATATTTAGTCAAGTGTAGACTGTGCTATAGGATATAAGTTTTAAAAACACTAAAACACTTATACATTCTCTGTTAGGCTCTTCGGTAAAACATTTTTTTTTCGTAAATTAGCTCCCTATATATATACAAACAATACATCCCAATAACATGTCAAATAAAGCAATTTTAGAAATTAACGGTCAAAAACATGCGTTCTCAACATTTACAGGTTCTGAAAATGAGGTCGCGATTGATATTAGTTCGTTACGCGCCGTAACCGGTGGGGTTACGACCATTGACCCAGGGTTTAAAAACACGGGATCATGTGTGAGTGAAATTACATTTCTAGATGGCGAGAAAGGCATCCTAAGATATAGAGGGTATTCAATTGAAGAATTGGCCGAAAAAGCAGATTTTTTAGAAGTCGCTTATTTATTGATTTTTGGTGAGTTGCCAACCAAAGAGGCGTTAGCTAAATTTCATACAGACATCAAATCGGAGTCGATTGTCGATGACGATATTCGAAAAATAATAGATGCATTTCCAAAATCGGCACACCCAATGGGCGTATTGTCGTCACTAACCAGTGCTTTGACCGCCTTTAATCCAACCTCGGTTAATGTAGATTCTCCTGAAGACATGTACAATTCTGTGGTTCGTATTTTAGGAAAATTCCCAGTATTGGTGGCTTGGGCCATGCGAAAAAAACAAGGCTTGCCACTCGATTATGGAGATAACTCTTTAGGCTATGTCGAAAACGTCTTAAAAATGATGTTTAAGCAGCCCAATGAAGAATACGTTCAAAACGAAATATTGGTGAATGCATTAAATAAATTACTGATTCTTCATGCAGATCATGAGCAAAACTGTTCGACATCTACTGTTCGGATTGTAGGTTCATCGCATGCAGGTTTGTTTGCCTCCATATCAGCAGGAATATCGGCGCTTTGGGGGCCCCTTCATGGCGGTGCAAATCAAGCCGTTTTAGAAATGTTGGAAGCCATTAAAAATGATGGTGGAGACACCAAAAAATACATGGCAAAAGCCAAAGATAAAAGTGATCCTTTTCGATTGATGGGTTTTGGACATCGAGTTTATAAAAACTTCGATCCGCGTGCTAAAATTATCAAAGTGACTGCCGATGAAGTTTTAAACGATTTAGGAGTTAAAGATCCTATTTTAGACATCGCAAAAGGGCTCGAACAAGAAGCATTGACTGATGCGTATTTTATCGATAGAAAATTATATCCAAATGTTGATTTTTATTCAGGAATCATCTACCGTGCCATGGGCATCCCTGTTGAAATGTTCACAGTGATGTTTGCATTAGGGCGTCTTCCAGGTTGGATTGGCCAATGGCGCGAAATGCGTTTGCGTAAAGAACCGATTGGTCGTCCACGTCAAATTTATACAGGTAGTACTCACCGCCCGTTTAAGTCCGTCGCAAAATAATGGCCCGCAACGCAGGTTTGGAACATCCATTAGCACTAAACGTTCATAACGAATATGCGCGTTTAAGAGCTGTTTTGTTAGGGACAGCAGAAAATAATGGTCCAGTTCCTTTCGCAGAAAATTGTTATGATCCCAGTAGTTACGCACACGTGTTGGCAGGGACCTATCCAACGGAATCCGACATGCAAATCGAAATGGCAGCCGTTATGGCTGTATTCCAAAAATACGACGTTAAAGTCTATCGTCCTACTGTGATTGAAAACTGTAACCAAATATTTGCGCGCGATATTGCCTTTGTGATCGATGATAAAATAATTCGTTCCAATATTCTTCCAGATCGTGAAAAAGAGTTTGAAGCTTTAGAAACGCTTTTAGGTCAATTTAGCCCAGAACAACTTATCACGCTTCCAGACGACTGTCATGTTGAAGGAGGAGATGTGATTTTATGTGATGACTATATATTTATAGGCGTCTATTCTGGACCAGATTATCCAGAATTTATTACCGCCCGCACCAACCTTCAAGCAGCCAAAGCCCTCCAGAATCTATTTCCAGAAAAAACAGTTAAAACATTTGAGCTTCGGAAATCCAATACAAATCCCCTTGAAAATGCGTTGCATCTGGATTGTTGTTTTCAACCCTTAGGCAATGGAAATGCTCTCATTCATGCGCAAGGATTTTTAAATACAGACGATTATAAATGGTTGCTTGATTTTTTTGGAACGAACCATGTGTTTCAAGCCACCAAACAAGAAATGTCACAGATGAATTGCAATGTATTTTCAATTTCAGAAAAAGTGGTCATCTCAGAACAAAATTTTACCCGCTTAAATAGCTGGCTCGAATCCAAAGGCTATACCGTAGAAAAAGTGCCGTATGCCGAAATATCAAAACAAGGTGGATTACTCCGCTGTTCAACCCTTCCTTTAAAACGCGATTAAAATGTCACAAATTACCAATACAGTCCTCATGATTCGTCCAGTTCAATTTCGAATGAACGAACAAACAGCGGTTAATAATTATTACCAAAAAGTAGAAGAAAATACCCTTCCCGAGGCGGTCAATGCAAAAGCAACTCAAGAGTTTGATGCGATGGTTGAAAAGCTCAAAAAGGCAGGCATTCAAGTGATTGTAGTGTCGGATACCAAAGACTTTGATACCCCCGATTCTCTTTTTCCAAATAATTGGATTTCTTTTCACGAAAATGGCACCATTGGATTGTATCCAATGTTTGCCGAAAACAGACGTCTCGAACGCAAGGAATCTATTATAGAAGCTATTGAATCCGAAGGATTTACCATCAATAATGTCGTTGATTATACAGCCGCAGAAAAAGAAGGCTATTTTTTGGAAGGTACCGGCAGTATTTTGTTGGACCGCAGCAATCAAAAAGCGTATTGTGCGCTATCGGCCAGAGCTGATGAAGAATTGTTTATTGAGTTTTGTGAGGATTTCGAATATACGCCAATTGTATTTTCAGCCTATCAAACGGTGAACGAACGTCGTGAAAAAATTTATCACACCAACGTGATGATGTGTTTAGGCGCCACCTTTGCCGTGGTTTGTTTGGCGAGTATTGATGATAAAAAAGAGCGTAAAAACCTTATCAAACACCTCCAAGAAGACGGGAAGAAAATTATCGAAATTTCTGAAGATCAAGTTAATAATTTTGCAGGAAATATGCTGCAACTAAAAGGAGCAGACGATCGTAGTTATTTGGTAATGAGTCAATCGGCCTTGGATTCGTTACGACCAGCGCAAGTCGAATTATTAGAAGTTCACGCTACAATTATTGCAAGCACTTTGGACACGATTGAGTCTTGTGGTGGAGGCAGTGCCCGTTGTATGATGGCCGAAGTATTTTTGACTAAAACAGCTTCTAATTAGGATTAAAAAAAATGTATCTTTGTGGCTGAAATCAGATAAATAATGACACTTCAGGAATCCCTTTCACAACATATAAAACAAGCGTTTTTAACACTTTATAACACGCCATTACCTTCAGTTGAGTTTCAAGCAACTCGAAAAGATTTTGAAGGCGATTTGACAGTCGTTACGTTTTCAATGCTTCGAACAGTTAAAATGAACCCAGCCCAGCTGGGGGAAGATTTAGGAGCGTATTTGTCTGACAACGTCGAGGAAATCGTTGGTTATAATGTCGTTAAAGGGTTTTTAAACTTAGTGATTTCGGATGCCTATTTTTTAGATGTTTTTCAAACCATTAATGGCAATTCTAGCTTTGGGTTTGTAACGCCTTCAAGTGACCAAGCGATGATGGTTGAATACTCCTCACCAAACACCAACAAACCCTTGCATTTAGGACACGTTAGAAACAATCTGTTAGGGTATAGTGTTGCAGAGATTTTGAAAGCTTCAGGCAGAAAGGTGTATAAAACTCAAATTATCAACGATCGTGGGATTCATATTTGTAAAAGTATGGTGGCATGGCAGCGATATGGAGCCAATGAAACTCCAGATTCAACTGGACTAAAAGGGGATAAGTTGGTCGGAAATTACTATGTTAAATTCGATCAAGTTTATAAACAAGAAATTAGCGATTTAGAGGCCAAAGGCTTATCGACGAAAGACGCCAAAGCGCAAGCACCAATTTTAGTTGAAGCACAAGAAATGCTCCTCAAATGGGAAGCAGGCGATGAAACTGTAGTCACTCTTTGGAAACAAATGAATGCGTGGGTCTACGCCGGTTTTGAGGTTACCTATAAAGCATTAGGCGTCAATTTTGATAGCTATTATTATGAAAGTCAAACCTATTTACTAGGGAAGTCGTTTATAAGTGAAGGCCTTCAAAGTGGCGTTTTTATAAAAAAAGAAGATGGATCTGTTTGGTGTGATTTAACAACCGATGGATTGGACGAGAAAATTGTGTTAAGATCCGATGGGACTGCGGTTTATATGACCCAAGATATTGGGACGGCCATTCAGCGCTTGAAAGATTTTCCAGATGTCGCTGGGATGGTTTATACCGTAGGAAATGAACAAGATTATCATTTTAAAGTCTTGTTTTTAATCTTAAAAAAATTAGGATTTCACTGGGCCAAAAACCTCATACATTTAAGTTATGGGATGGTCGATTTGCCTAGTGGAAAAATGAAAAGTCGCGAAGGAACGGTGGTTGATGCTGATGATTTAATCGTTGAGATGGCGTCTACAGCCAAAGAGATTTCTCAAGACTTAGGAAAACTAGAAGGCTATTCTGACAGTGAGAAAGAAAAAACATATGGAACGATTGGGCTCGGGGCTCTGAAATATTTTATTTTAAAAGTCGATCCCAAAAAACGAATTTTGTTTGACCCAAAAGCTTCAGTCGATTTTCAAGGAAATACGGGGCCATTTATTCAATATACATACGCTCGAATTCAGGCTATTTTAAGAAAATCAAAGGTGGATCCACAGGGTGATATTTCATCAGGGCCTGTGTTGCATGGCAAAGAAAAGGCACTGATCAAACAGCTGCAATTATTTCCGGAAGTCATTCAGCAAGCCGCTACAAATTACAGTCCTGCATTGGTGGCAAACTACGCCTATGACTTGGTGAAAGAATTTAACTCGTTTTACCAAAATTTCTCTATTTTAGGTGCCGATACTCTGTCCGAAATTAGATTTAGAGTTCAGCTTTCCAAAGCGGTGGCAACAACGATAAAAAATGCGTTTAGTTTATTGGGGATTCAGGTTCCTGAGCGCATGTAATTTTGGGATTATGGTTGATGCTTTACACGATTTTATTCCACCTGCTGCTTTTGATCAAGTGAAAGCTCTTTTGACCCACGATAATTTGGTGGTGAAAATTAAAAAAGAACGCAAAACACGCCATGGAGATTACCGTCGTTTGCCGGGTAGGAAACATCAAATCACCATCAATTCTAATTTAAATCCCTATCAGTTCTTAATAACTTTAGTTCATGAAATCGCTCATTTTGAAGCCTATAAATCATGTGGTAAACAAATCAAACCTCACGGGTTAGAATGGAAATCGGTGTTTCAGCATTTGATGTTGCCTTTTTTACGTCCTGAGGTCTTTCCAATGGATGTGTTGCCTTTATTAGCTTCACATTTTAAAAACCCCAAAGCAAGCAGCGATTCAGACCCTGTTTTAGCATTGAAACTCAAGCAATTTGATGCCCCTAACGGAAAAACATTTATCTTTGAAGTGCCTGAAGGCGCCACGTTTCGATTGGACAATGGAAAAACATTTCGGAAAGGCTTAAAAAGACGCACTCGTTTTGAATGTACCGAATTGTCCACAGGTCGGTCCTATGTTTTTAACCCGAATGCAGAAGTTGAACTCGTAAATGAATAAATGGAAATGAATAAAAATTATTATGCAATTATTATGGCAGGAGGGGTTGGCTCTCGGTTTTGGCCCGTAAGTAAAGAAGCGTTTCCAAAGCAATTTCACGATATGTTGGGCACAGGTCAAACGCTTTTACAAAAGACGACATCGCGTTTGGAGTTGTTGATTCCAAAAGAAAATATATTTATTTTAACCAACGAGCGTTACTGCGATTTGGTGCTGGAGCAATTGCCTCAACTCCAGAAAAATCAAATCATAGCGGAGCCTGCGATGCGTAATACAGCGCCTTGTATTTTAATGGCTTCCTTAAAAATTCACAAACAAAATTCAGATGCGGTCATGGTAGTTGCGTCTAGTGATCACTGGATCGAAGATGAATCCGCTTTTATTTCGAACCTTCAAAATGCATTTAATTTCGCCGAAGCTTCAGATGCCTTGATGACTTTAGGAATTCAGCCCACTTTTGCCAATACGGGTTATGGGTATATCGAATATGATAAAACGAGTCCTGACGCACAAAAAAAAGTGATTCAGTTCCGTGAAAAACCCAATTATGAAACGGCTAAGGGGTTTTTACACCAAGGAAATTTTTTATGGAATGGTGGAATTTTTATCTGGTCTACTTCGAGTGTTTTAAAAGCTTTTGAAACACATCAACCAAAATTATACAACTTGTTTGCTGCTGGACAGGCGGTCTATAATACCGATGATGAAGCGCTCTTTGTTTTAGAAAACTATAGTAAATCAGAAAATATATCGGTGGATTATGCAATCATGGAGCCGAGCAAAAATGTTTATGTGATTCCAGCAACTTTTGACTGGAATGATTTGGGGACTTGGGGTAGTTTGTATGATAAAATTTCGGATAAACCCACCGAAAACGCGGTGGTGAATACACGATTATTAGCTGAAAATTCTTCGGGTAACATGATTAAAACCGATACCAATAAAATTGTGGTCTTGGAGGATTTAGATGATTTTATCGTTGTGGAGGAAAAAGAAATTTTACTTATCTTTCCAAAGAGTAAAGAACAAGACATCAAGCAATTGCGAGAACGTGTTCATAAAAAGTTTGGTGATCAACACATTTAAATATGGAAAACCTAAATCAAGACCTAGAAAACATAAAAGTAGAACAATCTAAGGCTGCAGTAAAAGAAGACGCCAAAGGCCTTTGGGTGTCCTTAAAAATATTTTTAATTGAACTCTTAGATTTTCGCCATGACACCGATAGAGATGCGACCGTAGCGGCGATTAAGGCCGATATTCCTTTTAAAGGGGCGACCGCTTGGATTTTGATTTGTTCTATTTTTGTGGCTTCGATTGGGTTGAATGCCAATTCCACAGCAGTTGTAATTGGAGCAATGTTAATTTCACCTCTAATGGGTCCCATTCTCGGAATTGGAATGTCCATTGCAATCAATGATATTGATACCCTTCGGAAGTCACTGATTAACCTAGCAACAATGCTTGTCTTGAGCTTGTTAACTGCTTTTTTATTCTTTTATTTTTTCCCATTAAGTGAAGATAATTCCGAATTATTGGGTCGTGTGAAACCCGATATTAGAGATGTGCTCATTGCCTTTTTTGGCGGTTTGGCGCTCATCATTGCAAGAACCAAAAAGGGAACCGTTGCCTCCGTTATTTTTGGAGTGGCTATTGCAACGGCCTTAATGCCGCCATTATGTACCGCAGGATACGGCTTGTCTCAAGGCAATTTTGATTACTTTTTTGGTGCAATGTATCTCTTTGCGATTAATACTATTTTTATTGCTTTAGCAACGTTTTTAGTGCTTAAAATTCTGCGTTTTCCAATGTTGAGGTATGCGAACTCTCAACGTCGAAAAAATATTGCTCGTTTTGCAGCCATTCTCGCTTTAGCGGCCATGCTTCCAGCAGGGTGGACATTTGTAGATGTCCTTAAAGAAACAAGATATAAGTCGGATTATAAAACGTATTTAGAAACTGAAATTACGCATAATGATAATCTTTGGCTTCAACGTGAAAAAATAGATACCGATGCGAAAAAAATCACCTTAAATTTTAATGGTGAAATTAATGAAGCGACCAAATCGGATTTAGTTAATGAGTTGAAAGGCTATGAATACCTTCAAGAATTTAGTTTAGTCATCAATGGTAATAAAAACAGAAGTACTGATAAGATTCTAGAACTCTATGACATTGCAATTGATAAAATAGAAAAACGCGACAGTATCATTGGAGTTCGTGAACTTGCAATTGATAGCTTAAAACAAGTTCTGAGTTCTAGTAAAACTGAGATGGATTTGAATGGATTTTCAGATCTCTCTAAAAATGCGAAAATACAATTCTCTAACTTAGAATTTTTTGGCTACGCAAAAATGTTAACGTCCTCAAACTTTAGGTATACGGACACGATTACACTTGTTAAAACACGTTGGAATTCTGTTCTTTCAGACAGTCTTGTTACACTTAAAAAAGAAGCTTTAAAATCTTGGGTTGAATTGGAGCTTAATACAGAAGATGTCGAAGTGATTAGCGACTAAGAATTAGAGGTCTTCTAGATACATTTTTCGTACCTTTTTAAATAAATTAGAAGAGTAAACAAAGTCTGTAACAACTTCATTGTCCGTTCTAAAAATAGTGTCTTTACTACCTTCCCAAGCCTTATGCCCATCTTTTAGAAATACAATTTTTTCACCAATCTCCATCACTGAATTCATGTCGTGTGAGTTGATAACAGTGACGATATCAAATTCTTTGGTAATTTCAAGAATCAGATTATCTATGACAATAGCTGTTTTGGGGTCTAAGCCCGAATTAGGTTCGTCACAAAACAAATATTTAGGGTTGTTTACAATAGCTCTGGCGATGGCCACCCTTTTTTGCATTCCACCGGAAGCCTCACTGGGCATTTTGTGATGGGCATCGATAAGATTCACACGTTTTAAGGCCGAGTTTGCGCGATCTTCCATTTCACTACGAGATTGTTTGGTAAACATTTTTAGAGGGAACATGACGTTCTCAACAATCGAGAGCGAGTCAAACAGAGCGCCCCCCTGAAATACCATTCCTATTTGTGATCTCAAGTCTCTTTTTTCATTATCCGATAAGCTTAAGAACATTTTTTCATCATAAGCAATACTGCCTTCTTGGTAATTAAACAATCCAAGTAAACACTTTAAAAGTACTGTTTTCCCAGAACCACTTTGCCCAATAATAAGGTTTGTTTTTCCTTTTTCAAACACCGTAGAGATTCCTTTCAATACTTTGGTGTCTCCAAATGATTTATGTAAATTTTTGACTTCAATCATTAGCTTAGTAACATTTGAGTTAAAATATAATTTGACAGAATTATAGACACACTTGTCCAAACAAAAGCAGTGGTACTTGCTTTTCCAACTTCGAGTGCGCCTCCTTTCATATAATAGCCGTAAAAGGAAGGGATGGTTGCGAGTAAAAACGCAAAAACAAATGTTTTGATAAATGCATACGCCATGTGGAAGGGTTCGAAATCCAATTGTACGCCGACAACATAATCTTCATAAGAGGAATAGCCACCATAGACACAAGCCGCCATTCCGCCAATAATTCCTAAAAACATCGCAATAGAAATCACAAAAGGATACAGTAAAAGTGCGATTGTTTTTGGAAAGACTAAATAATTCACTGAATTGATACCCATAACTTCTAGGGCGTCAATTTGTTCAGTGACTCGCATAGTCCCTAAACTAGAAGTGATAAAAGATCCCACTTTTCCAGCCATGATTACCGAAATAAATGTGGGTGCAAATTCTAAAATAATCGATTGCCTTGTGGCAAATCCGACAAGGTACTTAGGAAGTAATGGACTGTCGGTATTAAGTGCTGTTTGAATGGTAATAACGCCGCCAACAAAAAATGCAATAAAGGCAACAATTCCTATTGAGCTTACAATCAAATCTTCAATATCCTTAAGGATCAAATGTTTCATAACAGACCATTTGGTCGGTTTGCGAAACATTTCGCCAATCATTAAAAAATAAGATCCAATATTATGAAGGTATTTCATGAAATTATAATAATGGCTAAAGTAAAAAAAATCTTACCATTAATTTAATTTTATTAAAATTGAATCGTTAAAAAAAATGTATTTTTGAAATTCAATAAAGTTACATTCCTATGATTTCTAAATTCGCATACATATTTTTATTTATAGCTTTTTTTTGCTGTAAACCCTCTTCAGGTAATTCAGGGTCGAGTAATCTAAAAGATACAACAGGTCAACCCAAACTAGTCGTAGGCGTTGTGGTTGATCAGATGCGGTTTGATTATTTGAATCGCTTCAAGAATAAATTTGGATCTGAAGGATTTTTAAGGTTGATGCGTCAAGGATACAGTTGTAATAACCATCACTTTAATTACATTCCAACCTATACAGGGCCTGGGCATGCTTCCATTTTTACGGGGACAACGCCAAGTGTGCATGGTATTATTGGAAACGATTGGTATGATAAAGTATCTCAAGAAACTATTTACTGCACTACAGACAAGGCTTATGATCCTGTGGGTGCGGACATGAAATATGGTCATGTGTCTCCTAAAAATTTAAAAGTCACCACCCTTGCCGACCAAAACAGGTTGTTTACACAAATGAAAGGAAAAACGATCGGCGTTTCTATCAAAGATCGTGGTGCAATATTTCCCTCGGGGCATACGGCTAATGGTGCATATTGGTTTGAAGGCTTAAATGAAGGGAAGTGGGTTTCAAGTACTTACTATATGGACAAACTTCCAGGTTGGGTTCAAGAATTTAACAGTCCCGCAAACATATCAAACTACTTAAAAACGTGGAACCCCCTTTACGACATCAATCTTTATAACGAAAGTGGTCCAGATATTTCTAATTACGAGAAGGGTTTTGAGGGACAATCAGACCCTGTTTTTCCATATGACTTAAAAGGGCTCATGAGTTTAAATGAGGGCTTTAATATTCTAAAAACAAGTCCTTTTGGAAATGAAATGATTACCGATTTTGCACTGGCTGCTCTGGAAGCTGAGGCGTTGGGCAAAGACGAATACACCGATTTTTTAACAGTTAGTTATTCGTCCACGGATTATGTAGGGCACAACTTTGGTTTAAACTCGGTTGAGCTTCAGGATATGTATTTACGTTTAGATCTAGAAATAGAGCGTTTATTAAATTATTTAGATAAAAATGTCGGTGCAGGAAACTACACCTTTTTTTTAACCTCCGACCATGGTGCTGCCGAGGTCCCTTCTTATTTGAAAGATGTTCATATGCCTAGTGGGTATGTGCAAAAAGAGATGTTTGCCCCTTTGTATAAGGCACTTAATACGAAGTATGGCGTTTCAGATTTAATTAAAAACATCAGTAATAATCAGATATTTTTAAATCACGAACAAATTGGATCGATGCAACTTAATTTAGAAGCTATTCAGAAGTTTGTGGTGAATGAAATTATACACTATCCAACAATAAATAAGGCTTTTACGGCGACTACAATGCAAACGAGTTATTTTGAAACAGGCATCGAAAAAACACTTCAAAATGGCTATAATCAAAAGCTTTCGGGGGATGTGCTGTACACGCTGGAGTCGGGGGTGATTGCATATGGACCAAAAGGCACAACGCATGGATCGGGATTCACTTATGACACGCACGTTCCTCTATTGTTTTATGGCAATGGTATTCAACAAGGGAAAACTTTTGAGCGTACGAATGTTTCGGATATTGCACCAACAATTTCGGCACTTTTAGGAATTGGACTCCCAAGTGGTGCCACTGGTGAGGTTATTGAAAAGGTAATTTATTAGCGGAACTTTCTAGATCAGTATTGATGCTGTCTATATAATTTAATAAAGCTTCTTTTCCGTCATAATTGGTGGAAGAGGTGACGAAGTAATTCGGAAATTCTTCCCAAGTTTCTAAAAGAATGTTTTTGTAGCTTTCAATATGATTTTCAATCGCTTTCGGGCGAAGTTTATCGGCTTTGGTAAAAACAATTGAAAACGGAATCCCGTGTTCACCTAACCATCGCATAAATGCCAAATCAACTGGTTGAGGTTTATGACGAATATCGACCAATACAAACGCTGAAACGAGCTGTTTGCGTTCTCTAAAATAAGCGGTTATAAATTTTTGAAATGTTTTTTTAGCAGACTTTGAAACGCGAGCATACCCATATCCTGGTAGATCCACTAAGAACCAAATTTTGTTAATTAAAAAATGATTAATTAGTTGTGTTTTTCCTGGGCGTCCTGAAGTTTTGGCTAAGTTTTTTTGATTGGTTAGCATGTTGATAAGAGACGATTTGCCAACATTACTACGTCCAATAAAAGCGTATTCGGGGAGTTGGTTTGTAGGGCATTTGGCAACCTCTTGGTTGCTAATGACAAACTCAGCAGTTTTAATTTGCATAATTATGTGGTTTTAGAACCCTCTTTTAGTGAGCCATGCAAACACGATTTCATTAAATTGGTCTGGGTGTTCCATCATAGCGGCGTGACCGCACTTGTCCATCCAAAACAACTCTGAATCAGGGAGTAATTTATTAAATTCGTCCCCAACTTTTGGAGGGGTTACAATATCATTTTTACCCCACACAATACAGGTAGGTGTGGTCATATTCGGGAGGTCCTTGGCCATATTATGGCGGATCGCACTTTTGGCAATTGCAAGTATTTTGATCAGTTTACTACGATCATTTACGGTTTCATAAACTTCATCTATAATTTCTTTACTTGCAACTTCAGGATCATAAAAAACTTCCTGTGCTTTCGCTTTCATCACTTCGTAGTCACTTCGTTTTGTGTAGCCACTGCCCATCGCACTTTCGTAGAGTCCTGAGCTCCCTGTAATGACAAGTGCTTTGACTTTTGCTGGAAATAATTTTGTGTGATACAAACCAACATGGCCTCCTAATGAGTTGCCAACGAGAATGACATCTTCATAGCCTTTATATTCAATAAAATCGTTGAGGTAATTTGAAAAACTTTTAACATTTGTGTTTAGTAATGACATTGAATACAAAGGAAGTTCTGGCAGTACCACCATGTAGCCATTTTTGCTAAAAAATTTAGCAACGCCGTCAAAATTACTCAAACCACCCATTAATCCATGAAGAATTATAATAGGACGCCCTTCGCCGATTTCAACATAGTTGAATTTGCCTTCTTTTTTTAAATTATAACTCATATGATATTAAAAAATTGGTCTCAGGCAAATCTACATAAATTAATTTAAAAGATTATTTAATATTCAAACAGATATATCAGCTGTTTTTGACGTTTTGAACCCTGTTTTGTACGTCTGTTTTACACCCTTAAAAGTAATGAACAGCCCTTTGTTAATAGCGCCTCCCACTTTGTAAGTGATTGGTTTTCTATGTAATAGGCATTAAAATACTGCATTTTATCGAATTAATTTGCCGTTTATAGAAATTTATTAACAATGTGGTAAATAGTGGTAAAATGTGGTAAATATTTTTTAGCTTTGAATTCAACAATTTATTAAATCAGCGCAAAGCAAAGTGAATACTCTAATCGGAACATATGAATGTAAGGTGGATGCAAAAGGGAGACTTATGCTTCCTGTTGCATTTAAAAAGCAGCTTGCTTCAGTGGTGGAAAAAGGGTTTGTATTAAAGCGAGCTGTATTTCAGCCTTGTTTGGAGTTGTATCCAATGCAGGAGTGGGAGTCCATGATGCAGAACGTTAATAAGCTCAATCGATTTAAAAAGAAGAATAATGATTTCATCAGGCGTTTTACGGCTGGTGTAAAATCGATTGAATTAGATGTTTCAGGGCGTTTACTAATCCCCAAGGATCTTGTGAGTTTTGCGGGGATATCTAAGGAAATTGTCGTGACTTCTGCAGTAAATATTATTGAAATCTGGGATAAAGACCAGTATGAAAAAGCAATTGATGATGCGGCCAATGATTTTGCAGATTTGGCGGAAGATGTAATGGGTCAAGACGATGCAGATGGATTATCATAACCCAGTATTACTCGAAGAAACCGTCAACGGTTTAAATATAAAAAAAGACGGTGTGTATGTTGATGTCACGTTTGGTGGCGGAGGTCACAGCAGAAGCATCCTCGAATCATTAGGTCCTAATGGAAGGTTGATCGCTTTTGATCAGGACAAAGACGCTCTTTTAAATACAATAGATGATTCTCGATTTTTATTAATCAATGAGAATTTTAGATATATCAAACGGTTTTTGAGATTTCACGGAGTCAAATCAGTTGATGGGATTTTAGCTGATTTTGGAGTTTCTTCTCATCAATTTGATGAAGCTGAAAGAGGTTTTTCAATTCGATTTGACGCTCAATTGGATATGCGGATGAATCAGGAAGATGTGGTATCGGCTCATTCGCTTGTTAACACCTACGATGAAGAAGATTTGAAACGTGTGTTTTGGCAGTACGGCGAGTTACGGACGTCACCAGCGCTGGCAAAAACTATTGTAGCCGCAAGACAAGAGGCTCCAATTGAAACGACTTTTGAATTAAAGACGGTTTTAAAAAAGCATTTACCATTTGGGAGAGAGAATAAAATTTTAGCTCAGATCTATCAAGCGATTAGAATTGAAGTGAACCAAGAAATAGAGGTTCTAAAAGAATTTTTGTTGCAAACGCCAAGTTTATTAAATGTTGGTGGACGGCTGAGTGTAATCTCCTACCATTCACTCGAAGATCGCCTAGTGAAGCGTTTTATAAGAAATGGATTGTTTGAAGGGGAGCCTGAAAAAGATGTTTTTGGCAATTTTGAAGTGCCATTGAAAAAAGTAGGGAGTCTGGTTGTTCCGGATGCTGCAGAAATAAAATTAAATAACAGAGCACGAAGTGCGAAACTACGAATTGCTGAAGCGTTAAATCCAAATATATAAATGAAAAACAGGATGTATAATATTTTAAAAGGAACCTTTCTGGTAAGCGATGGTGCCTTTAAAAATTGGCGTCTTATTTTCTTTTTTCTAGCACTTGCAATCATAATGATCGCCAGTTCGCACAGTGCAGATGGTAAAGTTCATAAGATTGCAAGACTCAGTGAACATGTCAAGGCGCTGCGGTCTTCTTATGTAGAAACTCGGGCTCAGTTAATGGAACTTAAAATGGAGTCTGTTATTAGAAAGCGGTTAGCAGATCAAGGAGTAAAACCTTCGTCCAATCCGCCCTTTAAAATTATTATTAAAACTAAATCTAACTAACAAAATGGAATCCACTAAAAATTCTATAATGAACAAGCTTTACTTCACTTCTGGAGTGATGTTCATTTTTGCGATTTTAGTGGTGTATAAATTAGTGACGATTCAATTTGTGAAAGGTGCATATTATCGAGGTCTTGCAGAAGATCGGACTACAAAAAATGTTAGAATCCCTGCAAATCGTGGAAATGTATATTCTGTGAATGGAAACTTATTAGCAACCTCAGTTCCAAAATATGATATTCGGCTTGATTTGGTGGCGTCATCTGACAAGAATTATGAAGCTTTAATTGAGTCTTTATGCGATTCGCTTGCAAGTTTTCATGGAACACCGTCTGCAGAATTTAAGCGCAAGTTGCGTTTGGCAAGACAAAATAAAAGTCGTTATTTTTTGTTAGCGCGCAATTTAGGCTACTCTCAATATTTAAAATTTAGAGAATTCCCTCTATTGAGTTTAGGCGCTTTTAAGGGTGGGCTTATTGTAGAGCAATCCACCAAGCGTGATTATCCAATGGGGGCGATTGCACAACGATTAATAGGCTATGAGCGTTTTGACGATCTAGGTAATGTCACTCGTGTTGGGATCGACGGTGCATTTGGTGAAAAATATTTAAGAGGTGATGATGGTCAACGGCGCAAACAGAAAATTGGAAAAGGCCAATGGAAGCCAATTGATGATTTTAACCAATTGGAGCCAAAAGATGGTTATGATGTGTATACCACTATAGATGTTAATATTCAAGATATTGCGCATCATGCGCTTTTAGAGCAGTTAGAGAAATACAAGGCAGACCATGGCACTGTGGTAGTAATGGAAACTAAAACAGGCGAAGTCAGAGCTATTTCTAATTTGGGTCGAAATAAAAAAGGGTTGTATTATGAACGGCTCAATTATGCTGTTGGCGAATCGCATGAACCTGGATCTACATTTAAGTTGATGGCTTTGGCTGTTGCTTTAGAAGATAAGGTGATTGATACCACAACCATTGTGGATACCAAAAAAGGGGTTTTGTCTTTTTACGGCAAAAAGGTAAAGGATTCTAAAAAAGGAGGCTATGGAAAAATTTCGATAGCGAAGGCTTTTGAAGTGTCTTCGAATACAGCAATTGTCAAAGCAATACATACAGCTTATAAAGGTCAGCCTGAAAAATTTGTAGATGGGTTGTATAGGATGAATCTTCAGGACTCATTGGGACTTCCGTTGATTGGAGAAGGAAGCTCGATCATTCCAGATCCAAGAATTAAAAACGGTCGCTGGAGTGGAATCGCTTTGCAATGGATGGCGTATGGGTATGGTGTCTCTTTTACACCGCTTCAAACCCTCACGTTTTATAATGCCATTGCTAATGATGGGGTTATGGTACGTCCAAAGTTTTTGCGTGAAATAAAAGAAATTGAATCGTCTATTGAAACTTTTAACACGGAAATCATCAACCCTCGAATCTGCTCAAAAGAAACCGTCTTAAAATTACAGCAATTGCTCAAGAATGTAGTTGAAAAGAAGCATGGAACAGGGCGTAGACTCTATTCTGACGAATTTTCAATGGCAGGCAAAACTGGGACCTGTCAAAAGGATTACGTAAACAAAGATCAACTAAATTATATTTCTTCGTTTTCTGGGTATTTCCCAGCAGATGATCCAAAATATTCTTGTATTGTCGTGATTCACGAGCCCGATAAAAGTGTAGGATATTATGGTGCTGACGTGTCAGGGCCAGTCTTTAAAAAAATCGCTCAAAAAATATACACAGATTCTCCAGTTATTGATGAGGTTCAAGACGTAAACCAAAAATCGGAATTCGTAGAGGCTAGTTATGATCAGTATTATGCTGTGGCACAAAAGTATAAAACCATCATGCCAAATTTGAAAGGGATGTCGGCAATGGATGCGATTTCTATTTTAGAAAACATGGGGCTGAAAGTACAAATTGTTGGAAATGGAACGGTTTCAGGGCAATCAATTAAAAGTGGTCAAAAAATAAAACCACAATCGTTAATAACACTTGTCTTATCGTGAAAACTTTAAAAAACATACTGTACAAGGTTTCAATTGAATCGGTCATAGGGTCTACCGACCGGTCAATTACGGCGCTTCACTACGATTCTCGACGTGTGGAAGCAGGTACTATTTTTGTAGCGATCAAAGGCGGGGTTTTTGACGGGCATGCGTTTATCTCAAAGGCTATTGAGTTGGGAGCGACCGTCATTGTTTGTCAGGAGTTCCCAGAAAAAATAGTTGGCACCATTACGTATGTAAAAGTTGATGATTCTCAAAGAGCCTTGGCGATCATGGCGTCTAATTATTATGAAAATCCATCCGAAAACTTAAAGCTTATCGGAATTACTGGGACCAATGGGAAAACAACCATCGCGACACTGCTTTATGAATTATTTAAAAACGCAGGATATAAGGTAGGGCTCATTTCTACTGTAAAAATTATGGTCGATACGAAAGCGTATCCGACAACCCACACCACTCCAGATTCTCTAATAATTAATAAGTATTTAAGTCAAATGAATTCCGAAGGTGTGGAGTTTTGTTTTATGGAGGTTAGTTCTCACGGCATTCATCAGTCTAGAACTGAAGGGCTTTTGTTTGCAGGGGGGGTGTTTACAAATTTATCGCATGACCATTTAGATTACCATGCCACGTTTGCAGAATATAGAGACGTTAAAAAATCATTTTTCGATCAGTTGCCGTCTTCTGCATTTGCTTTGGTGAATGGCGATGATAAAAACGGGTCTGTGATGGTGCAAAATACTAAGGCAAAACACTACACGTATGCCTTAAAAAGTTATGCCGATTTCCGAGTTCAGATTTTAGAAAATCAATTTCGAGGCTTGTTGTTGAAAGTAAATGACCATGAAGTGTGGGTCAAATTAATAGGCAATTTTAATGCCTATAATCTAACCGCAATTTATGGCACTGCTGAGCTTTTAGGCTTGGAAACTTCTGAAACGCTTCGGCTCATGAGTGCGCTTGATAATGTTAATGGCAGATTTGAATATTTTATATCAAAAACAAATATTACGACGATCATCGATTATGCACACACGCCAGATGCTTTAAAAAATGTACTCGAAACGATCAATACGATTAGAACCAAAAACGAAACTTTAATTACAGTGGTGGGTTGTGGTGGCGATCGCGATACGACCAAACGTCCAAAAATGGCGCACATTGCTTCTGCATTGAGTACAAAAGTAATTTTCACAAGTGATAATCCAAGGTCTGAAAATCCAGATCAAATTATTGCTGAAATGGAAGTGGGGGTTGCTCCTCAAAATTTTAAAAAGACACTGTCTATAACAGATCGTAAACAGGCGATCAAAACAGCGTGTCAATTAGCACAACCTAACGATATCATTTTGGTGGCAGGCAAAGGACATGAAACATACCAGGAGATTAAGGGCATTAAAAGTACGTTTAATGATTACAAAATAGCTGGAGATTTTTTAACTCAATTACAAAAATAATATGTTGTACTACTTGTTTAAATATTTAGAAGAAACCTATCAGTTTACGGGGGCCTCTCTATTTGGGTTTTTGACGTTTAGAGCTGCTGTCGCAATTATTTTGTCTTTGCTAATTTCTACAATTTTCGGAAAACGGATTATTCGTTTTCTTCAAAATCAACAAGTTGGTGAGACCATTAGAGACCTAGGTTTAGAAGGGCAAAAGGAAAAGGCAGGAACTCCAACGATGGGCGGAATTATCATCATTTTAGCCACGGTCATACCGGTGCTTTTATTGGCAAAATTAGATAATATATATATTATTTTATTGCTCGTTACAACTATATGGATGGGGGCAATTGGGTTTCTTGACGATTATATCAAAAAGTTTAAAAATGATAAAGAAGGTTTAAAAGGCAGGTTCAAGATTTTGGGTCAAGTGGGTTTAGGAATTATTGTAGGAACAACTTTGTTTTTTCACAGTGACGTCACAATCAAGGAGAAAATTCCAACGGATTTACAGCTTGAGGTGGTGTCCAATCAACAATCCGCTATCCAATTTTACCCAGAAACAAAATCGACCAAAACGACCATCCCTTTTGTAAAATCAAATGAGTTTGATTATGCCGATTTAATTACTTGGATTCACCCTAGTTTAGAGAAATATGCATGGATTGTATTTGTGTTAGCAGTCATTTTTATTATAACAGCAGTTTCCAATGGCGCCAATTTAACAGATGGAATTGATGGTTTAGCTGCAGGAACTTCTGCGATTATCGTATTAACACTTGGTGTTTTTGCATGGGTGTCAGGTAATATTATTTTCTCCGATTATCTAAATATAATGTACATCCCAAGGGTCGAAGAAATTACTATTTATATCGCTGCGTTTGTTGGTGCATTGATCGGGTTTTTGTGGTACAATACCTATCCTGCTCAGGTGTTTATGGGCGATACAGGAAGCTTAACAATAGGTGGGATTATCGCTGTGATTGCGATTGCGGTTCGAAAGGAATGGTTAATCCCGGTATTGTGCGGAATTTTCTTAGCAGAAAATTTATCTGTGGTACTTCAAGTGGGTTATTTTAAATATACCCGAAAAAAGTATGGTGCTGGGCGTCGCATATTTAAAATGTCACCGTTGCATCACCATTATCAAAAATCAGGATACCACGAGAGTAAAATTGTTACTCGCTTTTGGATTGTGGGTATTCTGTTGGCAATATTAACGATCGTCACTTTGAAAATTCGATAGATGAAACGATTGGTGGTTCTTGGTGGGGGTGAAAGTGGCGTAGGTGCTGCCCTGTTAGGGAAAGAAAAAGAGTACAAGGTGTTTCTTTCTGATTCAGGAAAGATTGCACAAAAATTTATAGACGTTCTTATACATAATGAGATTGAATGGGAAGATGGAGGTCATACGGAGTCCAAAATTTTGAATGCAGATTTGGTCGTTAAAAGTCCTGGAATTCCAGATGATGTTGCTTTGATTAAAAAATTACATAAAGCAACTATTTCTGTGATTTCTGAAATTGAATTTGCGAGTTTATTTACAAAGGCAACGATCATTGGGATTACAGGAAGTAATGGGAAAACCACGACCACAATGATGGTTCATTATATTTTGAGTCAAGCGGGGTTGGATGTCGCGATTGGTGGAAATATTGGCGATAGCTTTGCGAAGCAAGTTCTAAATAACAATGCCAATTACGTTTTGGAACTGAGTAGTTTTCAATTAGACGGTATTGAGAAATTCAGACCACATATAGCGATTATCACCAATATTACACCCGATCATTTGGATCGCTATGATTATAAATTTGAGAACTATATCGCTTCAAAATTTAGAATCGCAATGAACCAAACATCGGATGATTATTTGATATATGACGCAGATGATGCGGTTATCGTGTCTTATATAAACACCCATCCAATTCAATCAACATTAGTGCCTTTTTCACTTCGTAAAAAAGTGAAAAATGGAACGTATTTAGAACAAAACAATATATTAATCGAATTTAACAATAAAGATATAATTATGTCAACATCAAACTTAGCTTTAGAAGGAAAGCACAACATCAAAAACGCGATGGCGGCATCAACAGTTGCTCATCTTTTGAAAATCAGAAAAGCAACCATAAGAGAAAGTCTAGAGGGATTTCAAGGGGCAGAGCATCGCTTGGAACAAGTCCTTACCATCAATAAAGTAAAGTACGTAAATGACTCCAAGGCAACGAATGTGAATGCGACTTATTATGCCTTAGAAAGTATGAATGCCCCAACGGTTTGGATCGTTGGTGGGGTTGATAAAGGAAATGATTACAGTTCTTTATTTCCTTTTATCAATGAAAAGGTCAAAGCAATTATTTGCTTAGGAAAAGATAACGAGTCTTTATTTGATGCGTTTGGAAATATGGTAGATACCATCATAGAAACACAGTTTATGAGCGAAGCAGTTAAGATTGCTTATAAAATTGCGACGCCAGGGGAGGCTGTTTTGTTATCGCCTGCTTGTGCAAGTTTTGATTTATTTGAAAATTATGAAGATCGAGGTCAACAATTTAAAGCCGCTGTAAGACAGTTATAATGAAGACAGTTTTTGATAACATAAAAGGAGATCGAATTATTTGGGCTATTGCGGCCTTGCTAGCAATATTCTCATTCCTACCCGTGTACAGTGCAGCCAGTAATTTGGCTTACATTGGAGGGGGTAGCACGACTTTTAGTTATTTCATCAAACACTTTGTACATTTATTCTTAGGGTTCTCAATTATTTATGGAGTACATAAAATCCCCTATCGTTATTTTAGAGGGTTATCGATGGTGATGATTCCGGTGGTTTTAGTCTTGTTGTTAATTACAATGCTTCAGGGTTCAACCATTGGAGGTGCGAATGCCAGTCGATGGATTCGAGTTCCAATTGTTGGATTTACGTTTCAGCCATCTACCTTAGCTGCGCTGGTGTTAATGGTTTTTGTAGCACGGTATTTATCTAAAATAAAAGACGAGATTGTTTCCTTTAAAGATTCTATTCTTCCGTTGTGGTTGCCAGTGTTTGTGGTGTTAGCGTTGGTGCTTCCTGCTAATTTTTCTACGGCTGCACTCATATTTTCAATGGTTATTTTACTAACATTTTTGGGAGGCTATCCATTAAAATATTTAGCAATTATCATCGGTTCTGGCGTTGTCGTTTTGATGTTTTTTGTATTAACTGCCAAAGCGTTTCCAGATTTGATGCCGAATCGAGTGGGCACTTGGACAAGTCGAATTTCGAGTTTTATGGATACAGATGCGACTCAAGAAGCTTATCAAATTGAGAAAGCTAAAATTGCCATCGCAACTGGCGGAATTCAAGGACTAGGCCCTGGAAAAAGTGTTCAAAAAAACTTTTTGCCCCAGTCATCATCCGATTTTATTTTTGCTATTATTATTGAAGAATATGGGTTGATTGGAGGGATTTCATTGCTAGTCCTTTATTTATGGTTAATGTTTAGGATTGTAATTGTGGCGCAAAATTCAGATACGGTCTTTGGAAAATTATTAACCGTGGGCGTTGGGATTCCCATCGTATTTCAGGCCTTGGTCAATATGAGTGTTGCAGTTGAGTTGTTTCCAGTTACAGGACAAACACTGCCGCTTATAAGTAGCGGAGGGACCTCTATTTGGGTTACTTGCTTGGCACTTGGTATTGTGTTGAGTGTAAGTACCAAGCGAGATGAAGAAAAAGCACAAAATTATGATGAGAAACACCCTTTAGAAATATTAAGCGAAGCACTTTAATGAAGCACTATAAAATCATATTATCAGGTGGAGGAACAGGGGGGCATATATACCCTGCGATTGCCATTGCAAACGAATTAAAATCTCGGTTCCCAAAATCTGAGTTTTTATTTGTAGGCGCCAAGGATAAAATGGAAATGCAAAAAGTACCTCAAGCTGGGTATCCAATAATCGGTTTATGGATTGCTGGACTTCAAAGAAAGTTAACGCTCAAAAATTTATTGTTCCCAGTCAAATTACTACTGAGTTTGTTTAAATCAATGGGTATTATTAATTCATTCAAGCCTGATGTTGTCATTGGTACTGGTGGTTTTGCCAGTGGACCTTTATTACAAGTGGCTGCCATGAAAGGGGTGCCGACTTTGATACAAGAACAAAATTCATTTCCAGGGATTACCAATAAATTATTATCTAAAAAAGCACATAAAGTATGTGTTGCCTATGATGGCTTAGAACGATTTTTTCCTAAAGAAAAATTAACCCTGACTGGAAACCCCGTGCGACAAGATTTGCTGGATTTAGATCAAAAAAGAGCAGAAGCAATTTCGTTTTTTAAACTAGAGCCCAATAAAAAAACACTCTTGGTATTAGGCGGAAGTTTAGGGGCGCGCCGAATGAATCAACTTATTGAATCAGAATTAGATTTTTTTAAAGATTTAGGAATTCAATTGGTGTGGCAATGTGGGACGTTATATCAGAAAGATTATGATCTCTATAATTCGAGCGAACAGGTACAAGTTCATGCGTTTTTAAACCGAATGGATTTGGCGTATGCAGCCGCCGATATTGTGATTTCAAGAGCAGGCGCAAGTTCAGTTTCAGAACTTTGTGTTGTTGGAAAGCCGGTAATTTTTATTCCGTCTCCAAATGTGTCCGAGGACCATCAAACCAAAAATGCGTTGGCTGTTACCGAAAAAAATGCGGCCATCCTAATAAGTGAAAAGGATCTAGAATCAAGTTTTGAAAAGCAGTTTTCAGAACTTTTAGCATCCGAATCACATCAAGAATTATTGGCAACAAACATTAAAAAACTAGCTTTAAAAAAAGCAACTCAATCCATCGTAGATGAAATCGAAAAGCTATTAGTTAAATGAATTTAAAAACAATCCATAACGTCTATTTTATCGGTATCGGAGGTGTTGGTATGAGTGCGCTTGCGCGGTATTTTGTTGCTGCTGATAAAGGGGTTGGTGGGTATGATAAAACGCAGACGACTCTTACGGACGCTCTGGTTGATTTGGGAGTTGATGTTCAGTTTGAAACGGCTGTTGATCAAATTAACACCCGCTTTATGGATCCATTGAAAACATTGGTTGTCTACACGCCAGCTATTTCTGACTCAAACCCGATATTACACTATTTCAAGACCGCTAATTTTCAAATTTTAAAACGCTCTGCAGTTTTAGGTCTTATCACAGAACATACAAAATGTTTGGCAGTTGCTGGGACCCATGGCAAAACAACGACGAGTAGTATTTTGGGTCATTTGATGTATGAATGTGATGAAAAAGTCACCGCTTTTGTTGGGGGTATTTCTGAAAACTATCACTCTAATTTGATTCAAAATGGAATTGAAATATCGGTGGTGGAAGCAGACGAGTTTGATCGCTCCTTTTTAACATTGAGTCCCGACTTTGCGTGCATCACATCCATGGACGCAGATCATTTGGATGTATATAGTTCAGAGACTGATTTAGTGGATGCGTTTAAGCAGTTTACTCAAAAAATTAAACCATCTGGAAAACTATTTATAAAAAAAGGATTGCCTTTACAAGGGATCACTTATGCTGTGAATGAGCCCGCGGATTATAGTGCTCTTAATATTCGTATTGAAAATGGGTCGTATCAATTTGATATACAAACCCCATCTGGTTTGATGAAAAACCTAAGCTTTCACTTACCAGGAGAACATAATCTCTCAAATGCTTTGGTCGCGATGGCGATGGCCTTGGAATTTGGATGTTCTGAAACGGCGTTAAAAGCAGCTTTAGAGTCGTATCAAGGCGTCAAAAGGCGTTTTACGTATCAAATTAAAACAAATGATTTTGTGTTTATAGATGATTATGCACATCACCCCACCGAAATTAATGCGGTATACCAAGCGGTACGTGAAATGTATCCGACTCAAAAAGTAGCTGTTGTGTTTCAGCCACACCTGTTTAGTAGAACGAAAGATTTTGTGGATGAGTTTGCAGAAAGTTTATCTCAGTTTGAGGCCGTTTTCTTATTAGAGATTTACCCAGCAAGAGAGCAGCCAATTGCGGGGGTGTCCTCGAGTTGGTTGCTAGAAAAAATCACGAGTCCAGTAAAAAAAGTAATATCAAAACCAGATATAGTTCATGAAATTCAGAGTTTAGGCTATCCTATTTTCATGACGCTTGGTGCAGGTGATATAGGCGTGGAAGCGTCCGAACTAAAACAAAAATTAAGTCATGCGTATTAATTGGAATATCATAAAAGGGTTGTTTCTGCTAGGGCTAGTGGTGTTTTTGTATGCCTTTTCATCCTTTAAAAATAATGAGCGTTCTGTGTCTAAAGTAGCGGTTCAATTTACAGGAAACGACAACGTTTATATTACGACCGAAATGGTTAATAAATTGTTAATACAAAATCAAGAACAACTGTATATTTTACCAAAAGATAATTTAGATTTGAAGGAGATGGAGTTTTTACTTGAGTCAGACGACATGATTAAGTCCGCTCAAGTGTATCTTACTGTAAACGGAGAAGTTAGGGCTAAAGTAGAGCAAAAACGACCCATTGCAAGGGTTCATGCAGAGACCACATTTTATATTGATGAAGACGGCTTTTGGATGCCATTGTCCCCTCAGCATAGCGCGCGAGTGCCGTTGATTACGGGTGTTGTGGATAAGGAGGATTTAAATGGCGTCTATACATTGGCGTTAAAGATTTTTAAAGATTCGTTTTTAAAAACCTATATCACAGAAATTCAACAAGATGAAAATAATCAAATAATCCTAAAAATGAGATTATTAGATTTTGAAGTATTAGTGGGGAGTCTTGAAAATTTAGACCAAAAAATGAAAAATTTAAAAGCATTTTATCAAAAGGCAAACAAAGATAAAGTGTTAGATGTTTATAAAAGCGTGAATTTACAATTTGATAATCAAGTTGTTTGCACAAAAAAATAAGTGTATGGAAGCTCAAAAAATTTCAGTAGGATTAGATATTGGTACTACCAAAATTGTGGCCATGATTGGTCGTAAAAACGAGTATGATAAATTAGAAATACTTGGCATTGGAAAATCAAAAAGTCTTGGTGTCCACAGAGGGGTAGTTAATAATATTACTCAAACTATTCAGTCCATTCAACAAGCTGTTTCGGAGTCCGAAGCCAACTCAGGACTAAAAATCGGAGAAGTAACTGTGGGAATTGCAGGACAACACATTCGCAGTCTTCAACACAGTGATTACATCACGCGTGAAAACTCAGAATTAGTCATCAATGAAGACGATATTGAACGTCTCATTAATCAAGTGCATAAACTTGTAATGCTTCCTGGAGAAGAAATTATCCATGTGTTGCCACAAGATTATAAAGTAGATGGGCAGGCAGAAATTAAAGAACCTATTGGGATGTATGGCGAACGATTGGAAGCTAATTTTCATGTCGTCGTTGGGCAGGTATCTTCTATTAGAAATATTGGTCGTTGTGTGCAAACCGCCGGATTGGATTTAGAAGGAATCACTTTGGAACCTTTGGCTTCTGCCAATGCAGTGTTAAGTCAGGAAGAAAAAGAAGCAGGGGTGGCTTTAATTGATATTGGGGGTGGAACAACGGATTTAGCCGTTTTTAAAGACGGAATTATTCGCCATACTGCAGTGATCCCTTTTGGAGGAAACGTCATCACAGAAGATATTAAAGAAGGCTGCTCGATTATTGAAAAGCAAGCAGAATTATTAAAAATAAAATTTGGATCTGCCTGGCCAGGCGAAAACAAGGACAATGAGATTGTATCCATCCCTGGTTTGAGAGGAAGAGATCCTAAAGAAATTACGCTTAAAAATCTGTCTAAAATAATTCATGCTCGGGTAGTCGAAATTATTGAGCAAGTGTATGTCGAAATTAAAAATTATGGACACGAAGAGCAAAAGAAAAAACTGATTGCTGGAATTGTGCTCACAGGCGGCGGAAGTCAATTAAAGCATTTAAAGCAATTAGTAGAATACATCACTGGAATGGACACTCGAGTCGGGTATCCAAACGAGCATTTGGCGGGCGATAGTGATAGCGATATTACAAGTCCAATGTATGCGACAGCTGTTGGCTTGGTGATGGATAGTTTAATGCGACAAGACAAACGAGTTGACGAAATTCCTAAAGAAGAGGAAGTTGTTTTAGAAGATGAAATCGCTCCACCTCCAGTAGAATCGCATCGAGATAACCGCAGTTTTTTAGATAAGTTAACCGAAAGAGTTAAAGACTTTTTAGATAACGCAGAATAAAATTTATAACCAGTAAAATTAAGTATATGAGCAGCAGTAACGATTTTGGAATCACCTTCGATTTACCAAAAAACCAATCTAATGTCATCAAGGTCATTGGCGTTGGTGGGGGTGGAAGTAATGCGATTAACCACATGTTTAAGCAAGGAATTAAAGGGGTCGATTTTGTGATCTGTAATACCGATTCACAAGCGTTGAACAATAGTGGTGTACCCAATAAAATTCAACTTGGCGTCAACTTAACAGAAGGTTTGGGTGCGGGCGCCAACCCTGAAATAGGAGAGCAATCGGCGGTTGAAAGCCTGGAAGATATCCGTACCATGTTAACTTCTAATACCAAAATGGTATTTATCACTGCTGGGATGGGTGGCGGTACTGGAACGGGCGCTGCGCCTATCATTGCTAAAATGGCTAAAGAAATGGACATTCTCACGGTGGGGATTGTCACCATGCCATTTGAATTTGAAGGAAAAGTAAGAAACTCACAAGCCCATCAAGGGATCGAAAAGTTTCGAAAAACAGTTGATTCGTTGGTCATTATAAACAATAATAAGTTAAGAGAAGTTTATGGAAATTTAGGCTTTAAAGCTGGTTTTTCTAAAGCGGATGAAGTGCTTTCTACGGCTGCTCGTGGAATTGCAGAAGTCATTACGCACCACTACATGCAAAATATTGATTTACGAGATGCAAAAACAGTATTGAGTAATAGCGGAACTGCGATTATGGGGTCATCGACATCCTCGGGTCAAAACCGAGCACAAGAAGCCATCACAAGTGCCTTAGATTCTCCGCTTTTGAATGATAATAAAATTACAGGTGCCAAAAACGTATTACTGCTCATCGTTTCTGGCGCTCAAGAAATTACGATTGATGAAATCGGTGAAATAAATGATCATATTCAAGCCGAAGCTGGTTACGGTGCCAATATCATTATGGGTGTTGGTGAAGATGAAACTCTGGGAGAAGCGGTGTCTGTGACGATTATTGCAACGGGTTTTGATGTCGATCAACAAAATGATATTACCAATACAGAGGTTAAAAAGGTGGTTCATGCACTCGAGGATGAGCAAACCATGCAGCACGACTTGATGCCACTTGCATCGTCAACAGCGACTGAAGTTATCTCGAATGAGGTGGTTGTTCATACTTTAGAAGAAACGCCAGCGACTGCAGTAACGGAAGAGGTTAGTGTAGCGGATCTTGTCTCAACTACCGATGCAATTAAAGCCATCGAAGTTGATTTTGAAGAATTAGATCTTGAGGTTGCGGAGGACGCTTTTATTATCAATGAAGTCACCACCATGCAGGTTGAAGACGATAATTTTGAAGCCATTCCAAAAGATCAAACAATGCTGTCATTTGATTTGCCAATTTCTAACAAGACATCAGTGTCAGAATCAGATACCGTTGAAGTTTTTACTCTCGAGGATTCAAATGAAACGACTGTTGAGGCTGCAATTAATGAGATCGAAGTTAATGATTATATCGAATTAATCCCTGTTACGGAGGCCAATGAAACCGGTGAAACTCGCTATGCTTTAGATGATCATATTGTGTTGCAACAAACCGATCAAAAATATGAAGGTAAAAAACAAGCGGTAAACGTTGATGTAGAAGAAGAAATGGTCCTTTCTAAAGTGACCGTAAAAGAACGTACCGTGACTTCGGTACCAGAAGAGAATGTGGATCCATTTAATAACCCAATCTCCAAAACACTTCGAGATCGTGCCGATGAAAGACGTCAAAAAATGAAAGCGTTTAATTATAAATTCAATACGTCTAAAATTGAAGAAATTGAAAAAGAACCCGCTTATAAACGACAAGGTGTGAACTTGAATGATGTAGCCCATTCTTCGGATGTACAGTCTTCCAGAACAACGATTGGACTTGATGATAATGATGAGGTTCAACTGCGTTCAAATAATTCGTATTTACATGACAACGTCGATTAATAACAGTCGACATTAAAATTAAAACCTGAAAAATCAGTTCATTTCTCAGGTTTTTTTAATTTATTAAGAATAAAAATCGGTGTTTTTGTTATATTCGCACCTTAATTAAATGTCAATCGTATGAGCTTACAAGATTCAGTCATGACCGCGCTTAAAGTCGCTATGAAATCCAAGGATACGGTCGCTCTGACCGCATTAAGGTCTATTAAGTCTGCTATTTTATTAGCACGCACTAGTGGTTCTGATGCGGAGATGAATGAAGAAGACGAGTTTAAATTATTACAAAAATTAGTCAAACAACGTCGCGACAGTGCGGCGATATTTACAGATCAAAATCGGTTAGATTTGGCGGAACCTGAATTGGCAGAAGTCGAAGTGATCAGTCAATTTTTACCGCAAATGCTAGACGTTTCTGAAGTCGAAAAAGTAGTGGTAGACACCATTGCATCTTTAGGCGCTTCAGGAATGAAAGACATGGGGCGTGTGATGGGTGTGGTGAGTAAAACACTCGCTGGTAAAACCGATGGCAAAACAATATCAACCTTAGTGAAAGCGAAGTTGTCTTAAATAAAATGGCCCAGTAGTTCAACTGGATAGAATATCAGATTTCGGCTCTGACGGTTGGGGGTTCGAATCCCTTCTGGGTCAC
>JAQXBT010000083.1 GCA_029252265.1 Flavobacteriaceae bacterium
TGGAAAAAGAGCATTCGTTTTTATGTCACAATTGGGGGAGGATTCCTACTGCTTTTCCTGCCCTTTTTAAGTGGCGATTTTATTAAAAACTACAGCACAACTATTGGGCTTTGGTTTTCTAAGTTTGAATTCAATGCCAGTATTTATTACGCCCTTCAATGGGTCATTGAAAAGACATCAGATGTAGAGTTAATTCATAGTATGGGAATCATCGTGGTGAGTTTTCTAGGACTTCAAATAGGCTACCAACTTATTCAAAATAAATCAAAAACTACCGAACTCATTCTAATGATTATGTGGGTCTTGAGTAGTTACTATTTTATATCTACAACTGTTCACCCTTGGTATATTATAAGTCTGTTGTTACTCTCAATCTTTACAAACTATAAATTTGTACGCATTTGGAGCTATACCTTGATTTTTAGTTATTTTGCTTATAACCAATCGAGTGTGAATGAAAATGGACTAATTTTGTGTTTAGAATACATCCCCGTCCTAAGTGTTTTAGCATGGGAATTCTTTAAACCACAACGCTTTAAAAATTAAAGCATCATTAAATTACTGATTTCTTGTTCGGTAAGATGTTTCCAATGCCCTCTTGGTAAATCTTTTTTGGTAAGAGGTCCGACAGTCACACAGTCCATTTTAACGATTTCATACTTAAAATTATCAAAGATAGTACGGATCAACGTATTACCTGTGTTTTTGATTTGTAACCCGATTTCATTTTTGGGTGCGCCTGCAATATAACTTACGGCCTCAACTGAGACCAGTTTACCTTCTGATTTGAAGCCTTCTTGGATACTTTTTAAATGTTCAAACTTTAGGGGCTTATCTAATTCCACATGAAATAGACGTGCGACGCCATGCTTAGAGTTCGTAAACTTAGCGTGCATAAGTTCATCGTTGGTAAATAAAATTAATCCAAGAGAATTTCTACCAAGTCGACCAATAGGTCTAATTTTGGAGGTGGTCGCATTAGCCACCAAATCCATCACTGTACGGCCTTTCCCTTCACTTGTAGTCGTTGCAAATCCTTTAGGCTTGTTCAATAACACATATGCTTTTTTCTCGGGGGCGATGCGTGCGCCATCAAACCGAACCTCATCAGTCAAAAGAACTTTATAACCCATTTCAGTGACCACTTTCCCATTGACCGTCACACTCCCAATACTGATATGCATATCGGCTTCTCGACGCGAACACATTCCAGAATTTGAAATATATTTATTCAATCGAATCTCATCAGGATTAGCATTTGCTTTTCCTTTGGGTTTAGACGGCGTGGTCTTTTTCTTTGAATACGTTGTTTCAGGGGCCTTTAACTTTGACGGTTTAGACTTCCCGACGCGTCTATCTGAATGGTTGTGAGCTTTTGCCATGATTAATTTTTTGCAAATGTAACGCATTCGCAGGCAATGTGTGTAATTTTTATGCTTATAATATCTTAGACAGAATTAGATTTGGGTTCAACAATATAATACTAAAAACCCCAAATAAAATAAGGAGTTTTAATAGATTATGAATTTGCACATAATGCTGATGTTTTTTGGCTTTAAACAACAGTAATACGACTAAAGTAAGAAGGGTTATACTCCCATAAAAGAAATAATCCATCCGCCCTAAATCGTAAGAGGATACTAAATAACAAGTTAATAAACTATTTATGAGCACTAAACAAAGAACCATCATTTTGGCAGTGTGCTCTCCGTAAACAACTGGAATCGTTTTATAATCTAGCGTTAAATCGCCTTTTAAATTTTCTAAATCCTTAACCAATTCTCGCATAGATAATACCAGAAATAAATAAAACCCAAACACAAATACCAAACTGCTATAGTTTTTGTAGTATAAGAAGATGGCGAAAAAGGGGGTAATCGTTAAAATAGCCGAAATTAAATTTCCAATAATTGGTCTTTTTTTTATTTTATGGGAATAGAACCAGATTGAAAAAATATAAATTGAAAAGAATAAAACAGATCTAAAAGACACGTAACTGGCAGCAATAACCACTAAAAAATTAAGCACAAAATAGAGGCTCAACTTCGTGTTTATGCCAACGTATTGTTCCAAAATTGATTTATGAGGTCGATTGATCCTGTCTTTTTCACTATCATAAAAGTTATTGATGATATATCCAGAAGCTACCGCACCAGCAGTCGCAACTATTAATGCAAAAAGAGAACGATCAAACAACACTTGAGAAAGCGATTGTGATGGGGCCATTATAAAAACAGCTGTGATGTACTGTGCAATTATTACCAAAGCAACATTATAGCCTCTCACCACCGAAAACATGCTAAAAAATTTCAACATGATTTGTTTTTGAGTTGGCGACAGCATAATGACTATTTAGAAATTATAAACGACTTCTAATTTATAATCTGTCAGGACTTTTTGAGCGGCTTGAAAGTCTTCCGTAAACCCTAAAATATAACCTCCACCTCCCGATCCACAGAGTTTTAAGTAGTAAGCATTAGTGTCAATTCCCGCTTTCCAAATTGTATGGAATTGCTTTGGGATCATTGGCTTAAAATGATTTAAAACAACCTTAGAAAGTTGTTTAGTGTTTGAAAAAAGTGATTTTAAATCGCCTTTTAAAAAATCGTCAACACAAGCGTCTGTATGTTTTATGAATTGATTTTTGAGCATGGTTCTAAAACCTTCTTGCTTCATTTTCTCCATAAAAATACCAACCATCGGCGCCGTTTCGCCAGTCATGCCACTGTCTAAAAGAAAAACCGCTCCTTTTCCATTGGTATTTTGAGACGGAATGCCCGTGGCTTCGATATTATTTTTCGAATTGATCAGAATTGGAATGCTTAAATAACTGTTCAACGGATCTAATCCCGATGACTTTCCGTGAAAAAAAGATTCCATTTCAGAAAAAATAGCTTTAAGTTTCAATAACTTTTCGCGAGTTAAATTCTCAAGAACTGTAATTTTATCTTGTGCGTATTTATCGTACAAGGCTGCAACTAACGCACCACTACTTCCAACACCATAACCTTGAGGGATGGAAGAATCAAAATACATCCCTGCATTGATATCTTGTTGTAGTTGATCTAGATTGAACGCCACTAAATGGGTGTCGATCTCAGATAAATACTGAATAAATTTCTTTAGATTTTGATTTGACTCAATGGCAGATTGATTTGGATTTGCATCCATTTTCAAAGCGCCATTATAAAAATTATAGGGTATCGATAACCCTTTAGAATCTTTTATGATCCCGTACTCTCCGAAGAGTAAAATTTTAGAATAAAAAAGCGGTCCTTTCATAGTGTTAAGTTAAACTTAAAACTCTCACTGGTTAATGATACTCCAAAGATACATTAAATTTTTATTGGTTGTGCACCCTGCCCTACATTGTCTTCAATAAAGTGCCCATTTTGACAGTGCAGCGCCAACTCATTTTTAATAAATTCTTGAACTTCTTTGGCTTCATTTTCTGGAAACAGGACATGAACGTTGGCGCCGGCATCTAGGGTGAAACAAATATGAAGTCCTGTTTGGGTTCTAAATGCCCAGATTTTATTTATAATTTCTAGCGTATTTGGCTTCATCAATATAAAATACGGATCGCTACTCATCATCATTGCATGCAGTGTGAGTGCTTCGCGTTCTACAATACTGATAAACGCGTTCAAATCGCCAGTTTTTAAGGCGGCCATAAGAGCATCTATATTGGAATGTGCTTGAGCAAAACGCGGTTCGGCAAAAGGATGGTTGTGCATCAAATTATGCCCCACGGTACTGCTAACCTGTTTCTCGCCTTTATCAACTAAAAGAATCGTGTCACGGTAGTTTTTGAAATTTTCATGAACTTCATACGGATATTTAATTCCGACTAAATCCGAGCTTCCTTGAATATTCGCATGTGCACCCCAAACCACTAAATCGCCCTCAATACTTCTACAAGCACTTCCAGATCCCAAACGGGCTAAAAAGGAAGCTTTTTTATTAAAAAACGCTTTTGAAATCGTCGGGTTTAACTGCTGTTCGATCTGAACCAAACACAATGCTAACGCACTCATCCCAGATGCAGAAGAGGCAATTCCAGAACTGTGAGGAAAGGTATTAGAGGTTTCAATCGTAAAATGATAAGCCGTTAAAAAGGGGATGTAAACCTCAATTCTTTTAAAGAATTGTTCGATTTTGGGTTTAAAGTCTGTTTGTAAATCGCCTTCCAAAAACACATCAAATGAAAACCCTTCAGTGGTCTTTTTTTTAAATTTTAAGGTGGTCGATGTTTTACAGTTGTTAAGGGTAAAACTAATCGAAGGATTTGCAGGAATTTGGTGCGCTTTTTTCCCCCAATATTTTACCAATGCAATATTACTGGGGGCACTGTAGGCTACAGCACCGTTTTCTAATAGCTGCGAATAAGGTTTTGGAATGAATTCGTTTACAATCATAAAATTAGCATGAAGGACAAAGATACTAACTTCCCTTTATTTATTTGTTATTTTGCGAGCTGTTGTGCCGCGATAAAAGCACTAGTCCACGCATTTTGAAAATTAAAACCGCCGGTGACTGCATCGATATTTAAGACTTCACCCGCAAAAAATAGATTTTTTAGATGCTTACTTTCAAACGTTTTAAAATTAACTTCTTTAAGCTCTACTCCTCCTGCAGTCACAAACTCCTCTTTAAAGGTACTTTTTCCATCAACAGAAAAAACCGCTTCAGTTAATTGACTGGCTAATGTTTGCAACTGTAGTTTAGTAACCTCAGCCCAACGAAGATCCTTGGCCATTTTGGAAGCCATCACTAATTGTTCCCACAAGCGTTTCGGAAGCTCAAATTGTGACGATTTCAAAATTGTTTTTCTGGGAAACGCCGTTTTGATTTCCAATAAACGCTCCAAACATTCTGAAAATTCTTGTTTGATAAAATTAACTTTAATTTGGAATTGATACTCTCTGTCTGCTAATTCCAAAGCGCCATAAGCCGATAGTTTTAAAATGGAAGGCGCACTTAAGCCTGTATGAGTAACCAATAATGGACCCTCAGATTCTAAGCTGCTATTTACTACAGAAATATGAACGTCCAAAGCCACCACTCCGGGGATGGTTTTCAAGCGAGAATCTTTTATATTAAAGGTAAATAGCGAAGGAACCGGAGGCACTACATGATGACCAATATTTTCAAGGAGTTTCCATATTTTAGGATTACTCCCCGTTGCAATTAAAAGTTTTGGCGTTGTGAAAACGCCCTTTGTAGTGTCTAGTTCCCAGACCTCCTTTTTATAATGAATCCCTTGAACAGAGTGATTTAATAACACTTCAATTTGGTGTGTTTTAATTTCTTCTAAAAAGCAGTCTATGATGGTTTGAGAGGAATTTGAAACAGGAAAAACCCTCCCATCTTCTTCAATTTTCAAAGGCACGCCTCGAGTTTCAAACCATTCCATGGTATCGCCTGTCATATAGTTATGAAAAGGCCCTCTTAATTCTTTTTCACCTCTGGGGTAATTTAAGACCAACTCGTTTGGAATAAATTCGGCATGAGTTACATTACAGCGTCCACCCCCTGAAATCTTTACTTTAGAAAGTACGTTAGAACCACGCTCTAAAATTGCGATTTTGAGATCTGGATTTTGAGTCGCTGTGTTAATGGCTGCAAAAAAACCTGCCGCCCCGCCTCCTACAATTAAAACATCATAATTATTCACTTGATAAAAATATAAAAAAAAAGCTTCTCAAAATGAGAAGCTTTTTTTGTGTTTAGTGCGGGCGGGGAGACTCGAACTCCCACACCTCGCGGCACTAGATCCTAAGTCTAGCGTGTCTACCAATTCCACCACGCCCGCTAAACAT
>JAQXBT010000001.1 GCA_029252265.1 Flavobacteriaceae bacterium
CCATCAGATGCAGAGTGGACAACGCTTGAAGAATATCTCATAGCCAATGAATATAACTATGACGGCACCATTACAGGAAATAAAATCGCCAAAGCAATGTCTTCTACAACAGGCTGGAATAGTTCAACAAATGCAGGAGCAGTAGGAAACAACCAAAGCTTAAACAACAGCAGCGGCTTTAACGGCTTCCCAGAGGGTAACCGTTACAAGAGTGGTTCGTTCAAAAATGAGGGTAACCTTGTAGTCTTTTGGAGTTCCACTGAGGACAATACAGGTTTCGCATGGAACCACTTCCTGATCAACTTTGGCAGTAACATCTACAGGGACGACACCACCAAGCAAAACGGCTTTTCAGTGCGTTTTGTTAGGGATTAAAAATTTTGACTCTTGACTCTTAAAGGGGCTGCCTTGCGTTGTCCCTTTTTTTAAATCAGCGCCCTAAGGGGCTTAAAAATTTACACCTTCAACTCTTTTGGTTGGAGGTGTAAATTTTTAGACTCCTTACTTTAGATACCGTACTGTGAAATTAAACAGCCATTAATTGGAGCTTACAAAACGATACAGAACTACCTACTTTTAGTTTTTCTTCATTTTTTCTGGTACTAGTGGATTCATGATTTTAAACCAAAGTGGTGGGATCAAACTCAAGAGAATAGAAGCAGGGTATCCCAAAGGCAAGGTTGGGCTTTGTTCATAGCTGTTTAGCAGTTGGTATTTTTTGGAGGACTTAAAGTGGTGGTCGCTATGTCGAGTCAATTCATACAACACAATCCGTCCAATTTTAAAATTAGAATTCCATGAATGGTGGGGTTGCACGCGCTCGTACCTTCCAGAGGGTGTTTTAAAGCGTCTCAACCCATAATGCTCAATATAATTAATGCTTTCCAAAAACAGAAAAGACACCACTCCAACAGCGATGGCAAATAGCATCACATCAAGTGAAAAGAAATAGAACACCCCAAAAATATAGGCAGGTTGGATCAAATGATACCAAAGCATGTCATTTTTCACAGAAAAAAATGAGCGTTTCTGAGTTTTTAAAAGTTTCATCTGATGGGTCCAGGCATCTACGTATTGCTTTGTCACAGAGGTAACCCAAAACGAAAATACGGTCTGATTGTATTTTGCGGTTGCACCGTCCTTTGGAGTTGCCACATTCATATGATGACCAAAGTTGTGTTCGATATAAAAATGCATATACAGACAGGGCATGTATAGGCATTTGGACATGAGCCGCTCAAAGTAGGGGGTTCTGTGCCCTAATTCATGCGCCACATTAATAGCGTTGGTTGCCAATAAAATCCCAGCAGAAAGGCCGAGTCCAATGAGTTCATACGTCGCGTAATCCTGCGTTTGAATTTTTGAAAAAATAAGCCATAAAAGACCAAGTACGATGGGTAAATTTAAATATAACATCCCATCAAAAACCCAGTTTGTTTTTTTGATCGTCACTTCCTCGGTGGATAAATTTTTGGATTTCTCGCCCGTCAACAGGTCTAAAAAGGGGAGTGCTATAAACGTGTACATAACGGACACATAGGTGCCGAGTCCGATCGATTCAAAAGAGATGAATGCTGTAACGGGTACGGTATAAGCAAAAAGATATTTTAGATCCCTCATTTCTTAAAGATATACAAAAATAAATTAAGAGTGGTTCTCTGTTAAATCTTCAAAATGGCCAATTCTGGCGATTCGTTTGTACAGAAATGAGTTGTTGTATGCAATATATTAAAAATCAGTAACTTAGTTTGATAGGGGTTTTTGGCTTTTTAGCAGCGTTTGTCTTGAGTTTTTTGGACATTGAATTTATTCATAAAGCAGTTAAGTTTATCAATACCAATAAATTGAATTTTCTATACGTTTAAGAAGATCAGTTTACGAGTTCCAGTTCCAATGCCTCTAAAGACTTTCCTTTGGTTTCTGGCAATACTTTTAAAAGGATGAAAAATCCAATAAATGCGATCGCTCCAAAGATGAAAAAGGTCAGTGAATTTCCTAGGTTAGAAAGCTCCCAAGGAAATATTAGTTGGACTAAAGAGCTGATTAATGAATTGATAAAAGCAATGACACCGATGGCGAATCCTCTATATTTTAATGGGTAGAGTTCGGAGAGCAACACCCACATAACAGGCCCTAAAGAAAAAGCAAAACAGGCAATAAACCCTAAAATTCCAATTAAGATTAAATTGGCATTTATCGTGGTTGCCGCTTCTAAAATGGCCCCATCATTTTTACTGTAAATTTGGTTTCCTAAGACCGATTTCAATTCATTTTTAAAGTCAATATCGGAAGCATACTTCTTAGTTGCAATGGATACTAATTTTTCAGAACCCGTAAATTCGAATTGGTTAATTTGTTCTTCTGATAATTGGTAAGTGGCTTGGCTAAAACCATAGGCACACACCAATAAACTAATTGCAATTCCTGCCGTCCCCACTAATAGTAAAGGCCTTCGGCCCATTCTGTCGATTAAATAAATAGCAACAAACGTAAAAACAACGGATACGGTACTTAATAAAACACCGGATGAAAATGCGGCATCTGTACCAATTCCTGTTTGTTTAAAGATGGATGTTGCATAGAAGTACACGGCGTTAATTCCGGTAATTTGCTGAAGCACCCCTACAATTAAGCCAACCACTAAAATAAATCGTAACGATGGCTTTAATAAGTCTTTAATTTTTAAGGGCGATTGGTTTTCATTGGCATTAATATGTTGCTTTATAGAGGCGATTTCTTCCTCCGCTCTCTCTTTTCCATGAATGAAGTTTAAAACATTATTAGCGGCTTTCACGCGCCCTTTTAAATACAACCAACGTGGACTGTTTGGAACAAAAAATAGAAAGACAAAATAGAAGACTGCTGGAACGAACTCGACCCCTAACATCCATCTCCACACGTTTTCATCGTTCAAAAAAGTGCTGTCTGGGGTGTTGTACTTATTGAAAAAATAGTTACTTAAGAAGGCTGCAAAAAATCCAAAAACGATGTTTAGTTGTTGTAATGAAACGAGTTTCCCTCTATTTTCAGCGGTTGAAATTTCTGCAATATACATAGGCGCCAAAACCAAAGCAGCTCCGAACGCCAACCCTCCAATGATTCGTGCCACATAGAGCAGTTCATAGGACCCTGCCATGGCCGATAATACTGCCGAAATTGCATATAAAAAAGCGACAAAAATCAACATTTTTTTCCGCCCAATGAGATCACTGAATCGTCCAGAAAATAACATCGCAAACATGGCTGCAAATGAAGGCGAACTGACGACCCATCCAGATTGTATTTCGGTTAAATTAAATTCAGGGCCTGCAAAAGACATGACCCCTGAAATGATCCCTGCATCAAAACCAAAAAGAAAGCCTCCTAAGGATACTACAAAGGCAATAAAGACAAGTTTTGTATTCATAATTGGTGAATCAAAATTTAATAAATGAGTGATTGCATTGCTCGTGGTTCAATTTCTAACTGGGTTTCGTTATTCCCGACAACCAGTTTATAATTTGTTTTTTGATCCGTTGTGTTCATTACAACGGTTACAATTTTTCCGTCTTTGTTTATAAACGAAGTGCTTTCAATAGTACTTCGACTTGCAGAGGTGCTAACCCGTAAGGCCCCTGGTTTAATAAATTTAGAAAAGTGACCAATATAATAATAAGTCGGCGTATATATAAGTTCTCCTGTTTTTGTGTCGGCATGAATAGGGGCGAAGCAGAAATTTGCGACATGGTTTGGACCTCCTCTTTCATCTAATAAAATATTCCAATCTGTCCAGCCAACTACGCCGCTATTAAAATCGTTGATCATGGAATTTCCATAGCGCTCTGCATTGGGCCAAAAGTGTAATCGTTCTGTAGCAAACCCTTCTTGACAGCCTTCTGTAAATAATAGGTTTTTGGACGGGAAAGATTCATGGATATTTTTTAAGTTATCATATTTTGGCAAACCACCAGTCCAAGTTTCATACCAATGAAAACCAATGCCCCAAGCATATTTTGACGCTTCTGGATCTTCAAAAATAGTGTTCGCTCTGTTTGTAATTAAATCTCTATTGTGATCCCAAACAACAATATTTTTATCTCCTAAACCTTCTTTTTCTAGTGTTGGGCCTAAATAGTCTCTTAAGAAATCGCGCTCCTCTTCAGCGGTGTAAATACAAGATTCCCAACGTTGGACTGCCATGGGTTCATTTTGTATGGTTAATCCCCAGACAGGGATGCCTTCTGCTTCATAGGCTTTGATAAATTTCACGTAATAATTAGCCCAAGCTTGACGAAATTCTGGAAGTAGTTTTCCGCCTCTTAGCATGTTTTTATTGCTTTTCATAAATGCTGGGGGACTCCAAGGGCTGGCATAAAAAACCAAGTCCTCCTCAATTAATTCAATGGCTCTTTTTATGAACGGTACTCTTTTCTCCTTGTCTTTTTCGATTGAAAACGTCTTTAATTCAGTATCACCTTCCTCAATATAAGTATGGCTTCCTAAACCAAAATCACTACTGTGAATACTTGTTCTTATGATATTATAACCAATCCCGTTTTTACCGTATAACGACTGTAATAGTTGGTCTTGTTGTACATCATTTAGCTTCGAGAAGACGTCAGCCGAAGCATCGGTGATGGCGCCTCCTATTCCTAAATACTCTTGAAATGTTTTTTCTGGATTCACAAAAATTGCAACTTCTGTTTCTAAGGGTTGCACTTTGGGTTTAAACGTTTGCTCACTTGTTTTTGTCAATCGAAGTTCAGTATCCTTCGCTGTGGTATAAACCTGAAGTGTTTTGAGTTGGTAATTTTTCACAGATAAAATAGTGCTCGTATTAGTACTTAATTCTTGTTGTTTAGACTTTGAACAAGATACAATTAAAACCAATAGACCTATTAATTTACAACGCTTTAAAAACATATGTTTATGATTTTTTATAGTTTAAATTCGTGTTTTACCCAATCAACTTCCATCACCCATTGATCACTTGTCATTGGATAATCCGTAATTTTGGCAAAGTTTAAAATAGCAAACATTGGTTCTGGGTAAGCATCGCCCAGTTCAACATTACGATAGATTTCTTTGTCATCAACCCGATAAACGAGATCGCTGCCTTCCCATTCTACAGCATATTCGTGATATGTATTTAAGGTAACGTCAAAGCCTTGACGATAGCTCCACCAATCGCCTTTATCGCATTCCTCTAAGTTTTTAATAGCACCTGTTGTAAAATGATCTTTTTGATGATCCCCATGGTGTTCAAAAATATCAATTTCACCTGAGCCTGTCAAGGGCCAGCAAACCGTTTCATCAGCTTCTTGCACTGGTGGCTCATTATTTTGAGCGCCTAATAGCCACCAAGCTGGAAACATACTAGGTTCCCCATTACTCCATAATTTCAATCGTGCAGTCCATTTGCCTTTAATAAACTCTTTTTTGTTTTTTGAAGTGATACGGCCTGCAACATATTCTGTGTCAGGGTGTTGTTTTCCATACTTATCCAAATTATCACAGCTTCGTTTTTCGTCAATTTTGAGAACCTTTAATTTTAAGGTACCATTACTAACTTCTCGTGTTTCATATTCATTATCTGGCACATAGCAATGGGTTTCATTGTTTACCCAAATACGTTGATCTTGCCAATTATTTGAATTAAAAGTATTAAAATTATCTAAGAAATCTATTTCCCAGACGTTACTAGTTTCTTTGTCATTTGAATATTTTTTGTGTGTATTCTTACACGATAATTGGCTGATGCCAATGATCATAATTCCTAATACATATAAATAATATGCTTTGTTCATAATTCTATTTATTTAATGAAATGAGGGCTTAGTTTTTATTTTTTGATCCTATCTAGTTTACAGCGAACTCAAAAATTTGAGAATCGGAGGTGTTTCCAACCTGATCGGTTGTGACCACTTTCCAATAATAGACTTGACCAGAAGCAACGGTTATTCCTAGGTTGGTATTACTTGTGTCTCCCACTTCTGTGATCGGGGGGTTCACAGTATCAACCCATAGTGTATAGGAGGCAATATCATTATCAACATCTGATGCTTCCCATTCGACTGTAATTGATCCCGCATTGACAGTTGTACCCGATTGAGGACTGATTGCTTCAGCAGGAAAAGGGGCATGGCTTTCTTCTTGGAGTCCTGCACTGTAAAACTTCCAAATGGAACTTTCAGCTGTATCGGTAGTACCACTAACTAAAGATTTCACGGACCAAGAATAGGCGACTCCTCTTAAAATACGAATCAGAAATTCATTTGTAATTGTACTGATGTTTCTAGAAGTACCCTCATTTAAATTGGTGATTTCTAAAATATACGAGCTGGCATTTGTAGCCTCCTCCCACTGAAACAATACTTCGGTTTCAGTTTCAGAAATAACCGCACCTTCGTTACATTCTGTATTGTTTTCAGGAAACAGAAGCGTTGCTTGTGTTGGTGGGTCTACAGAGTCGATCTCTGATCCATTTTCATCACTACTACAGGATGCACCTAGGAGTATTAAACTCAAACAAGTTGGGATTAGTTTTTTGAACGTATTCATTGCTTTACAATTTTATAATTATAGGTGTTTTCTGGGGTCACTATTTTTAGTATAAATAATCCATTAACGAGTTCCGACAAATCAACCTTAATTTCATTAGTGGTTGCGTTGTATGTTTTAGACACGACTCGTTTTCCTGTTATATCGTAGATTTCTATAGGGAGTGTAGCCCTGTTTAGGAGATGAGTGCTAATAAATAGCTGATTATTTACTGGATTTGGATATACCAAAGGTTCAGTATTTATAATGATGGTCTTTTCATAAACCCCTTGACATTCTTTGTTTGATTTCACGGATATCTTATTTACACCACTGACTAACTGCAATTCCGTTTCATTTTCAGCCGTTATAAGTGTTTCGTTATTTAGGGTCACATAATATAACTCGCCACCCTCAAGTGAGAGAGTTGCAACGAATGAATTTACAGATCTATTTGTGTTAACGATTAACGCTTCTGGCTCATTGACGACGACTGTGAAACACTGTTCATAGTCAGATTGTCCATCAATCGTAATGCATAATGTATAGATACCAGCAGATAGGTTTTCGAAATTAATTTCTGAAGTAAACGTTTCAGTGGCCGTGTAGTCTCCTCGAGTAATCACAACGTTATAGGTGTCGTTTTCTACAGCAGATAACGCAATATGACCATTATTTGAAGATCGGCATGTTTCACTCAACACAGCTATTGCAAAGTTTTCAAGTGGTAAATTGAAAATGGGACACCCTGTGACATTTACGGTCGTATTTGCAGGTGTATTTGGACAGGCATCGTCACCATCCAAAACACCATCTCCATCACTATCAGGATAATCAAACTCCATCCAATTAAAATTAAAACCACCTGATAATATTCGCATTCTTAATGTATGCACTCCTTTTTCAATGGTTAAATTGTCAGCAACCGTTTCCCACGTTTGCCAGCCATTTGTAATCACCGTATTCATGACAATTAGCTCGGTTTCAACAGCGTTTTCATCAACACTGTACAATCCAATTTTCCCTACGCTAAATCCAGAAACCCTCAGTTTTATCCCATACAAACTTGTTTGAGGCACATAAATAGAATAGTCGGCATAATCACCTGAGTCTGTGTAACCAAAATTTTGACCACCACCTTCATCAGAAGTGTCTTCGAGTCCCATACCTTCCATAAATTCGTAATCCTCAACTTGGATCACCGTCGGAATTATGGCCCGGTCTTTAGCGATATTGTTGATTACTAAATCTGAAAAAGTATTTAATGTTTTATTTGATTGCGATTGAATTGTTGTTCCTGAATAACTAACCGTGATGTCATCCCCTAATAGAAAGAAATCATCTAGATTTAGAACCATCAAGCGTGCTCTTAATGGATCTGATATTACAGAAGTAACCGTCTTTTGGATCCCATTTATAAGCACCGTGAATTGGTCAGAAGTTGCATTTAATGATGTTGGTAAAATAGATTCGCTTATGGTGATTTCTAAAGCGTTTTCACTCTCTCCAGTTTTACCATTTAAGGCATTTAAAGCAAGGGCATCAACCGTCCCAGTGTTTTCAAATTCAATGCTACTTATATTGAAAGGGATATCATTATTAATATGAAATTTTAAACGGTGTTCCCCAGCTGGAAGAATAATATCTGAAACTTCAAATGTAGAAAATTGTGACCAACCGCCTGTTGAATTCACCACTTGTGTTGTTGTTACTTCTTGATCATCAATTGAAAGAAAAAATTCCCCTCCGGATTCTTGTGTTGCCAATCTAATTTTTGCTTTGTAAACAGCAGTTTCATCGATGCTAACTGTATATTTCATCCATTCCCCTTGTTCAACAAAACCGACATGAAATCCATTACTATTAATCTGATCCGTATTTTTTTCTATATCGACGCCATCATTTCGATAGGACCAACCACTATTCCATGCGGTGTAATCTCCAGTAGATAAATTATAGTCTCCAACAACGTTGTCATAGTATGCAAACTTATTTTTTCCTAAATCAAAATCTGCCATATGAACCACGCCTGGAATTACTGATGGTGTTCCATTAAAAGGGATTGTCTCATCTGTTTGTACTTGTCGGATCAAAGCATCAGGGACATCTTTTCTATAGCGGCTGTTGTCGACTAATAGATTATCGGCGAGTTTCATCATACTATTAAAAGCTTCTGTAGCAGTTGGCTCCGGACCATTGCCCTGCCAGTAGTCTAAAATATCCTGATAACCAGAGTTTATATCAATAGCATACGGACTGTCTATATCTCCAATTTTACGAACGGCCCACCAGGCCCAACCGATATTATTATCTTCAAAAAGAGAAACGGCATCGGTAAACCAGGTATTTGAATTTTCGCCAGATTCTCCCATCCAAAGCGGCACATTTTGTTGCTCCCTAAGAGGTAAGATCCAATCCAAATCTCCAGGATTATTGTGGTTCCAATATTTATGGAAGCTATACACCATATTGGTGTCCCAGGGTGGGGTGAGACCACTATGATCATTGGCATACGAGTTTCCTTCGATATACAAAATATGATTTGTGTCTACGCTTCGTATTCCAGTAGTGATCTCTTCAAAAAGGTCTCTCAGTAGTGTGTTTCCAGGTAAATCCCAGTGTGTTTCATTGATAAGATCATAGCCGCCAATCCACTCATTATCTTTGTACCTGTCCGCGATTCTCGTCCATAGAGCTACAAGTTTATCCCTGTTTTCTTGGCTTTCCCACAACGATGGTTTACTCGGGTCATAATCATTAATTTCGGATCCAGCCCCTTGGCCACCTGGCGTGGCATGCATATCTAAAATAACATAGATATCGTGAGCAGCGGACCACGCTAATACATCGTCAATCAATTCAAAACCAGTTTCTATCCAAGTATTTTGACCCCCAACAGGCTCCTCTTCGATTGGGAGCGTAAAAAGGTTGTAATGCATCGGGATACGAATACTATTAAACCCCCAAGCTGCTAAAGAATCTACATCGCGTTTTGTGAAGTGGTTTTCTCGCCATTTATCATAAAAAGTTTCGGTATTAGCTTCTCCCATTAACTCTGTTAATTTATCCTTTATTTCATGCTGAGACCCTGCAAAGCCAGAGGTTTGCATCATGTAACCTTCCATAATTTGCCAACCACCAGGTCCATATCCTCTTAAAAGAACTTCTTCGTTATTAGAATTCACTAATTTAGTTCCTTGCGTGTGAAGCCCTTGACTCCAACTGAACGTCGAAAGAACTATGAAGCTAATAAAAAGTATTAAATTTTTCATTTTGTATATGTTGTAATTTTTAAAAGGAGCTGTACTTAATGTTACTCAAGTTCGTGATCCTACGGCTATAATCTTGCACTATTTACCGCTCTTAATTTAGATTTGTAAATCGCAAAATAATTTAAAAGAGACACGTTCTATTTTTTTAAAACACCGCCTCTTTTTTGTAATTATTTAAATTTCGAATTACTGTCTTAACAAGGACCAGTTGTCTAAAACAATCCCATCAGGCCCCCACTGTCCACCACCAGATCTAAATAACAGATAATAGGTCCCAGTGGTTGTAATTTCAAATTGCCCAGGGTTATCAGTAGCATCACAAGCTCCTGCAACGGCCGAACCAGAATAGGTTTTTATACTACCACAGTCCCATGCGTTATAGGCTTTCAGGACATTCTGGTCTCCATTGTAGTCGCCCGTGTTTTCAACAGGTTGAGTTGCACCAATATATACTTCACCCCAAACGTCATTTATGTTAGCATAAGTCATGTCCATATCAAATTGATAGGTTCCTGGGTCTAAAGTAACTTCGGTATATATGGCCCAGTGTTTCCATTCGCTAGGGCTTTCTGTTTCTGCAAATTTTGCCACCCCATCGGCGATGGTGACGGAACCAATTCCATTATCAGAAGCGTCGATATTAATAATAGTCCAACCACTTGCATCCTCAAAACTTCCATTTGTAATAAGATTGGTGATAACAGCTGCTTCGACGGTCACTTCAGTGGAAGCCTCATTAGAAATTGCGGCATCATTCGTGGCTATTAATGTCACTGTATATGTACCTTCTGTTGCATAGGAATACACAGGGTTTTTATCTGTGGATGTGCCTGAGCTATCGCCAAAGTCCCAGGAATAAGTTGTGGCATTTGTAGACGTATTTGTGAAGGTTGCCGTAAGATTAGAGGCATCGAATGTAAAACTAGCAACTGGTGCTACAGCAGGGTCAATGACCGTAACTTCTTTTATGATTTCTGCAGAACCGGTCTCATTTGTAGCTGTTAAAATTACTGAATAGTTTCCGCCTTCAGAATAAGTATAACTCGGATTTTCATCTGTGGATGTGCCTGAGCCATCGCCAAAATCCCAAGAATAACTTGTAGCATTCGCAGAGTCGTTTGTGAAGTTTGTGGTGAGATCAGAGGTTTCAAAATCAAAGCCAGCGACCACAGCAAGCGCAAATGATCCAAGGGATCGAACGGTTACATTATCTATGGTAACGCCCTCGGCACCATAATTAGACCCACCACCTCGGATCACTAAATAGGCTGTTCCAGCGGTTGGGAATTCAAAAATCCCCCCTGAACCGACACAACTATAGGCTGCAAAATCGCCATCAAAGGGCTCGCCTCCACAACCTTCCCAAGTGTTTAGGGCTAATCGCATTCCTCCATCGGTATAGTCTTGACCTTCAACAGGAGTTTCGGTACCCACATAGACTTCAAACCAAGAATCGGACAAAGGCCCTCCTTTAATATCCATTGAAATTTGATATTCGTTGTTTGCTAATACCTGTATAGGTTGGTAAATACCAACTTGTCCAAAACCGCCGCCTGTCCAATGGGCTTCATTGGTATCAAAGGAAATATCGACACCCTCAGAAATTGGTAAAACAATCCATGGATCACTGCCATTAAATTCACCATTTTCAATAAGGTTAGGCGCTTTTAAGTCATCATTGATAACAATTGTTTGAATGGATTCTGCAACACCACCCTCGGTGAATATTTTAAATCTAACATTATAATCGCCACGATCAAAAAAGATCTTACTGGCTTCATACCCTTCAGCTGAAGAATTATCACCAAAATCCCAGTGTGTGTACCAATTTGCATCATTTGGAGCGGCTGTAAAAATCACTCTATTTGGGTTTTCAGAATCAAATGCGAAAGTAAAAAGAGCATCTTCGCTAGTTGGGGGCACAGCCGCCACTTCGTCGTCATCTGCACATCCCGTAGAAATCAAAATAATTCCTACCATTAAAATCCTACTTAAAAATTGTATTGTTTTCATGTGTTATTTTTTAAGAGTTACGCATTAGTAACCTGGGTTTTCTATAAGATTATCATTGTTGTTTCGTCTATCTTGACCTATTGGTAAATAATAGTGTCGTTCATAAAAATGCATCGGTAATGCTTCCGCATCAAAAGTCTCATAGGTAAATGTCTCATTTCCTGCGGCATCAATGTGTCTAAGCGTTCTCACCCCTTCAACCTGAATACTCAACGCTTCTTCGGCTATACGCCATCTTCTCACATCCCAATAGCGATGATCCTCAAACGCAAGTTCCAGTTTTCGTTCATTACGAATCCGATCTTTTAATGCATCACCCGAATACGGTTCTAAACGGAGATTTGCTGTAAGTCCAGCTCTGGTTCTAATCATTTCAATGTAGTCTCTTGCAGGCGCTTCCATTCCTAATTCTATCGCAGCTTCTGCGGCATTTAGGTATTGCTCTCCCAATCTGAAAATAAGACAATCCTGACCAGAGTAATATTGTGGTACAAAAAGAGGGGAATCACCATCTTCCAGGTGTTTTCTCACATAGAACCCTGTTTTTGTAGCATCGGGATGGACCCCAAGGCCATCTTTTCCAATACCGGTTCCACTTCCAGTGTCAATACTTCCGCCAGTTTCTGTACCATACCATATTTGTACGGGTAAGCCTTGAAATATATCATTGTTTGTTAATATGGTCCCTCTAAGGCGTGGATCACGATTTTCCCAAGGGTTTTTTTCATCATAACCAGAACCGCTTTCACTTGGTAAAAGCCCCGTACTCAATACTTCATAACTATCTACAAGTTGTTTTGTTGGAGACATACTTGCTCCCCAATCTAATCGGTAGCTAAACGGTACATTATGTAAATCATACTCATGTCCTTTTTCGAAAGGAATCCAAATTTTGGTAAAGATGGCTTCATCATCCGTTTCATCAAGGAACAAATTCGCATAATTAGTAGATGGATCAGAATATTGATTAAATAACAAATATCCGCCTTCTGTGATGACTGTTTGAGAAGCACTTAAAGATGTTTGGTAATAAGCATCTGCAGCGGAAGCAGGAATTCCGACAACTCCATCGAGTTGAACGGTTCCGTATTTTGCAATACTACCGGCATATAAAGCGGCTCTAGACTCTAAAGATTTAGCGGCCCATTTTGGCGCTCTTCCCTTTTGAGAAGCCCATCTGTTTGGTAATAAATCAAATGCTGCTTGTGCATCGGATAAAACTTGATCATAGACTTCTTTCTCCGTATTTCTAGGTGGAAATAATTCCTCCTGTGGCGTGGAGTCTGGATTCTGAGGGACAAGAATAATAGGGACACCTCCATAGCGTTTTGCTAGCGCAAAATAACAGTAGGCTCTTAGGAAATGCATTTCACCGATCCGGTTGTTGCGTTCTTCAATACTAAGGACTGTTGTAGGTGTTTGTTCTAAATTTTCGATGGAATAATTAATTTTCCATATGAGATCATAGCCCCACCAATCTAGAGGCCAATTGTTGTTAGCCGTTCCCCATATACCGGGTCTGTATTGGTTATGCAATCCGGTCCAAGCATAGGTGCCACGTGCTAAGTCAGAAATGGCATCTCTTTGAGATCCACCAACATCCCAAAAGCTTTCTAAGTAATCCCAAGGCATTCTATCGTAAATTTTAAATAGATAGGTATCCATGAGGGCTTTGTCATTCCAGACATCATTTTCAGTGATTCTATCTAATGGAGGCTCGTTCAAAAAGTCATCATCACAAGTAATGAAAGAGAACGCTAGGAGTGCAAAAATTATGTTTATACGTTTCATAGTAATTTTTTTAGAGTGATATGTTGACACCAAATGTTATGGATTTTGTTTGTGGATAATACCATCCCACGGAGGAGGTATTTTGTGGATCAAAATCTTCCTTATAGTCTTTTATGACAAATAAATTATATCCAGTTACAAACACCGTCATTTTATCAAAACCTACATTGTTTTTGAATTTCGGTAAGGTGTAACTCAAATTAATATTTTTAAATCTTAGGTGTTTCCCGTTTCTTAACCAAAAGTCAGAATATTTATAGTTATTGTCGTTAAATCCGCCATCAGTGATTCTTGGGAATGCCGCAGCGTTGTTTTCAGGTGTCCAATAATCGAGTTGATAGTTGTAGCCGTTAAATCCATTACGTAACGGGCTTTGGGCTTCCCCATCTAGATAAATATCATAGCCTGCAGCTCCTGTTAATAATACCGATATGGAAAAGTTTTTATAGTCGGCTCCAAGGTTTAAAGAATAATTTATGGCTGGTTTGTCGCCGACACCAAATGTTTTTTGATCTTTAACATCAATAATATTATCTCCATTTAAATCTTCATAAACCACATCACCAGGCTGTAAACTTGTATTTCCATTACCATCTTGAATCGCATGTGTATCAATTTCATCTTGCGTTTGGAAAAGCCCCTTAGAAATATAACCTCTTCTTAGATTTGTATAGCCTCCAGTAGTCGTAAGGTTTTCTCTCATAAATGGATCTTCTTGAAGTGTTTCATCAATAAAAATGGCTTTTTCTCTAGATTTTGAAAAATTCAATAGTGCGTTTATTTTTAAATGATCATTCAATTGTTTTTGATAGTTAAATGAGAATTCAAAACCTTCATTCGAAAATTCATATAAATTTTGGTCTGCCACTGACACTCCTAATGTACTTGGAACGCTTGAAGTGGCTCTCGCGATGACATTTTCTCTTTTTCTAAAGAAATAGTCAAATGATACGGTGAGCGCTTTATTAAATAGAGTCGCATCAAAACCAACATCATAGGTGGTATTGGTTTCCCACGTCAGCTCAGCATTTGCCAGAGCGGTATTGTCAATTGTTGGAATGGCTGTATCATTGATTGAAAAGAAATGATTGTAGTTAAACCCACTTAACCACTGGTATGCAGCAGTCCCATCATATCCAGCCGTTCCTACTGAAGCTCTTAATTTGAAGTCCGAAACCGTCTTTTTTAAAGACTCAAAAAATGGTTCATCAGAGAGTCTCCAACCTGCTGAAACCGAGGGGAATAATCCCCATTCTTTTCCAGGAGCAAAACGTGATGATCCATCATATCTTACCGTGGATTCAAGAAAATATTTTGATTTGAAATCCCACCCAAGTCGGCCTACAAACCCCAATCGATTTTCGCGATATTCGCCTCCACTAGCCCCTTGATTTTCAAGAGATCCTGCAAAAAGTTGATCGATTAAAGTGGATTGGAAATCTTGTCGTCTTCCACTAAAATTTTCGCCTTGCGCTTTTTGAACCTCCATTAATGCTAATGCTGAAAGACTATGGTTTCCAAAGGTTTGTTCGTAATTTAAAGACTCTTGCAACACATATTGATTGCTATAGCTGGTGCCTTCTTCAAGAACGGTTTCACTAAATGAACCTTCAGGTGTGGCGCGGAATACATCATAATTTCCTGTTTGTCTGTTTAGAGTGTAAAGGTTATAACTCTTCCCCCAGTCTTTTTGAAATGAGGTGTCATAAATTAGAGATGCATATGTTTTTAGACTAAGACCGGGTATTTGGTTGATATCCCATTTTAGAGATATTTTAGCATCAAAATTATTATTTCGTCTACGGTAATAACCTGCATTAAAGTCTTTTATCCCTTCAGCAATATGATTTGGACTCACACTTGGTTTTGCCGGAGTTCCGTCAGGATAGTAAGCTAAATCTGTTGGAAGTGCTCTACTTAATTCTCTGAAAATATCATAGGCCGAATAGGCAGGAGCCTCATTTATTTTTCGACGGGCTCCCATATTAAATGTTAATTTTAAATTGTCATAAATCTTTGCGTCAATGTTTGATCGTAAATTATACTGCTGGTACGAAAGCACGTCTGCATTATAATTGGATCCTTGATCTAGATACCCCGCAGATACAAAGTAATTGATCTTTTCCGTGCCTCCTGTCAGGTTTAAATTATGACGTTGTTGAACCCCCCAGTCTTTTATAACCATGCTTTTCCAATCGGTATTTGAATAATTTACGGGATCTGCTCCAGATTGAAATAACGCTATTTCATCCTCTGTATAAAAAGGAGTTTGATTGGAATTTCTTAAGCCTTCATTTAATACTTCTCCGTATTGTGCAGAAGTTAAAAAATCAGGATAGGACGTCAGTGAGGTGTAAGTAAATTGATTGCTATACGTTAGTTCGGGTTTTCCAACCTTTCCTTTTTTAGTTGTAATTAAAACAACACCATTTCCTCCTTGGACTCCATAAATAGCTGCAGCTGCTGCATCTTTTAAGACTGAAATACTTTCGATTTCATTCGCATCTAACTGGTTGATGTCTCCAGGAGCACCATCAACAATGACTAAAGCACTACCAAAATTTCTTACTTCAAAAGATGAATTACTAAACCCTGGTTCGCCCGAGGTTTGTCTTACGAATAAACCAGAAGCCAATCCTTCTAAACCATTACTCACAGAAGCAACCGGTAATTTTTTTAAGGTTTCCTCATCAACCGTTGAGATGGCCGAGATTAACTTTCTTTTTGATTTTGTACCATACCCAACAATGACCACTTCTTCCAAAGCGCTTGTATCTTCAATTAAAGTAATTGAAAATTTTAGGACGTCTTTTATTTCAAACTCTTGAGCTAAAAATCCGACGTATGAAACAACGAGCACATCGCCTTTAGTGGCCTCAATCGTAAAATTGCCGTCAAAACCTGTTGAGGTTCCTCTTGCGTCCCCTTTAACAAGGATATTGACGCCAGGCAGTGGTTGTTCTGTTTCATCAGATACATATCCGGAAACCGAAACTTGAGCAAAACTTAGACTCATGCAAAATATAAATGCGAAAGTTAGTAGCCTTTTTCTCTTAAAATTTACTGAACAATTTTTGACTATTGTTTTCATAATAATTAGTTAGTTAACTTAAATGATTGACTCTTTTAGTTCTGTTGAAACTAAACGAGTCCCTGACTAAATTAAAGTCAAGGACTTAGTAATTAATTGAATTGCATGCGTTAGTGTTTGATCAATTTTTTAGTTGTTGACCCTAAATCAGTACTGATTTTAGTAATATAAATACCAGAAGTTAAGTTCGAAGCATCAATCGCAGTTGATAAAGTGTTAGGCCTTAAGGAAATCACTTTTTTACCTAGGATGTCAAATACAGTTACAGAACTAATACGTCCTTTAGTTGAAGACACATTCCAAGTGTTATTTGTTGGGTTTGGAGACACAGAGACCCCTTCCATTTTAAAATCTTCAACTCCAAGTGAAGCAAACGCTCCAAACACCAAATCATCTACTTGAAAGATATTAAGATTCGGATCTACTGCAGCATCAAAATCTGTTTGAATATCAAAAAACAAAGCTATTTTGGTGTTGTTCGTAGAGTTAAAAGCTGAAAAATCGAATGTAAGTGTTTGCCATACATTTTCAGTCGTATAATTCGCAGTAACGGCGTGCTCATCACCGCCACTTTCTATTTTTATTGTAAGTGTTGAGGTTCTTGGTCCTTTTACTTTTACGGATAATCCCCTGTCACTTGTAGATAAATCGATACCATCTGCGTTCACAATTTTAATTTGTGACCACCAATTATTATTAACTCCTGTTAATTCACCAACGTTAGTGCTTGTGTTAATGCCATCGGTTACTGTATTTGTAGCATTCTCATTAAAGGTTAGGTTTTCTTCTTCAATTGTAGTGGGCGTATCAAAATCAAAATTAAAATTTGTAAGAGGCGTTGGAGCAGGGGGTGCTTCAGTTGTCACTAAGGTAAGGTTATCTAAGACGACTCCAGCGCCCCAAGTTATACCTCCAGTTCTAACAAGAGCGTAGTAGGTGGTACTTGCATCTAATTCAATCTTGCCATCTAATCCTTTACAATCTGTATCTAGCCAGGAACCCGAATATGTATTGAAATCTCCACAATCCCAAGTACTTAGAGCCAATAAATTTACGGCTCCAAAATCAGCTGTATTGTACTCAGACTCATCTACAGGAGTAGTCGTTCCTACATACAATTCAAACCAATGATCCGAAAGACCATTTGTGATAACTTCAGCATCAAACTGATACCATCCAGATTCAGCAACAGTAAATGATTTGTAAATTGCAACATGACCTTCTGCCCCCCAACCAGCTTCATTAATATCATCAAATTTAACGACACCATCAGCAATGATTGCTGTTGCATTGTTATTTGTGTTTTGTTGGATAACCGTCCAAGCTGCTGGAGTATCAAAAGTTCCGTTTGTGAATACATTTTGAGCCAACCCTAAAAAGGTAGTCGAAACGAAAAAACATAATAAAGTAATTGTTTTCATAAAAAGTTATTTTAGTTAGTATAAATGCATCAAAATTTTTGAGTGTTGACCGTCAAAACACAAAAATGTGATGTTTACAAATATCATGAACAACGGTCGTTATGCCTAAAAAAAACATCTACAAAACTCCAAAAAAGCACGGGTAAGACACTACAAAACCTCTACAATGAAAATATAGACATCTATTTTTCAGTATTTTAATAAATTTAAAACCTTATTGTGTTAAAAAGATTGGATGTAATTAACTAAACTAAAGTCTTTAGGTAAGTCTAGTTTTTTGCGCAATCGCCAACGCCCTTGTTCTACGCTTTTGATGGAGATGGTTAATAAGGAAGCAATCTCTTTTGAGGAAAGATTTAGCTTAAGGTAGGCGCATAATTTCTTTTCGATGGACGATAAATCAGGATGTTTTTCTCTTAGCTTATCAAAAAAGTCTGCATGTGCATTTCTAAAATGAAGCTCAAATGTAAGCCAATCGTCTTTATCAACAAGATGACTATTAATTTTTTTAATCACCTTTTTTATTGGCGGATGTAATGAGCTGTTTAGAACGTCTTTATCAATTTCCTTAATGTCCTCTATTAAGTTGGTAAGTAGCTCGTTCTTTTTTATGTTGTTTAGTGTCGAAGACGCTAATTCTGTATTTTTCTTTTTAATTTCTAAACTTAAATTTTCCTCCCTCAAAATAAGGAACTTTTGTTCGGCCTCAAGTCTATCAAATTTAAATTTTTCTTCTTGGGTTCGCAACTTTTCTTCTTCTTCAAATTTTAAAACAGCTATTTGTTTTTCACTTTTTATTTTAAAATAGCTCCGATAAAGAAAATTTAATAATAGGAATAACAGCCCGTAAAAAACGTATGCCACATTTGTTGCATACCATGGAGATTTGATATAAAACTCTAATTTAATCACTTCCGATATCGTGTCATTGGTGCCTCCAGATCGCAATTCTAAAACATAGTTTCCAGCAGATAGCCCTGGGAAATTCAATTCTGAAATATAATCCCAGCTTGACCACTCATTATTTAAGCCGTTTAATCTGTATTGAATTTTATAAGAATTAGCCAAAGGTGTTTTTGGCAACGCGACACCAATTTTGATAAAAGAATTGTTGTGCGGAACTTTTAATATTTTATTGCCACTAATGGGGGCTATAATCGTGTCTGTTTTACTAATCAGTTGAACAGACCGAATGGATGGAGGCTTCTTTTTTGAGTTTAGATCGAGCTGATTAATATTATGGAAAATGATGCCGTTATTAATTCCAATTCCAAAAATTGAATCATTAATCTTTTCGAACTTGTTGAAATCATTGAGGTGTTTGTTTCGTACAGAGTAAAACGGATTACGAACATTATTGAATTGATTTCGATTTCTTAGAACATAGCCCAAATATTTTGGTGTTGAGTACCAAAAGACATTTTCGTGTTGAACAATACTATTAATTCCTTTTATGTTTTTAAATAACTCACTTGTATATTTTTGGGGCACAAAAGAATCATCAATGGGATCATAGTTAAAAAATCCGTTTGGGTTATAAAACACCAAATCGCCGTCTATTTTACATAGATAGGCGTATGTTTCAACATGCTTGATATTGACCCCATAAAACTCAAATCCTTTTAGATGCATGCCATCATCAGATAGGCTTAGTCGATAATAGCCTTTTGCCGGGTGCGTCACCCACAGATGTCCATATTTGTCAAACTCCATAAAACGAGACGATTCACCATAGTCAGTCCATTTTTTTTGAAATACCCAATCGCCATTAATGCGCTTATAAACACCAATCCCAGAGTAAAACCCCACATACAGGATGTCGTCTATTTTTGGATGCTTTCTAAAGATCCAAGCGCCCCCTTCTTTATGAATGGATCTTAATTTTTTATTTTCTAAGATTGATATCCCTTGGTGGGAACCCACCAATACCTGGTTATCAATTTCTTCTATTTCCCATATTTGTCCAATACTTTCATTTATAATCTGAGCTTTAGAATTAGGGATTGAGATGTTTTTTACAAATAATCCTTGATTTGTTCCGAGGTACAGCAATTCGTCTTTTAAATAACTTGTATAAACTGTTCCAAAGTCACCTTTATTATCTAATAGGTAATTTGTATTACTATTAATTTGAATATAGCTTAACCCATTCTCCATCCCGAGCCATACATTGTTTTTCGAGTCTACATAAACTTTTCGAACCGTGTTATCTAGAAGGCCATTGCTTTTTTCTTTATGAAAAAGGGTTTCCCCTTCTGATGAAAGAACGTACACCCCTTTTCGGATTGTACCAATAATAAGCTTATCATTTTGAAATTCTTGAGCGTCACTGACCAAATACTTCTCTAAAACTCTGTTTATTTTCCAGTCCTTTTTTGTGAGGTTTTTTTCCTTCCATCCCCAAACCCCCTTGTTCTTAGTCACGATCAAAAGTGCATCCGAGTTTTTTACAAAGACATTTAATACATAAAAATCTTGCTTATCTGTCCCTTCAATTAAGACAAGTTCCGTCCCTTTTATTTCAAAGAGCCCTCTTCCGGAATCTTGGATAAATGCACGTTTTTTAGATGAAAATATTAAGTTAAATCCTTTTACCGCAGGGATTGAATCTAAAGTGTTTGTTATTGGATTATAAACAACTATTTCCTGAAATGTTTGAAATAAAATGTTACCATTAATTTCTTTAATACTTGAGAAAACAGGTAATAACGGTGCTTCTTGGCTTGGTTGTTTAAAAAATAAACTAGTGTACTCTAAAGTTCCTTTCTCATTTTTAGACCAATACCCAAATCCACCATGGCCAGAAGTGTATATATGCTGATCATCTATGTGTAGTACAGAACGTAAGTCAGATTCAAAACTATATTTATAATTCTTCCATCGCACGCCGTCGTATTCTAACAAGCCCGCAGGCGTTGCGTAATACGTGACCCCATCTTTGCCTTGAGAAATGTCAAAAACCGTTAAGTCATTATTGATGGCTTCCTCCGTAAAGTTTTTAACAAAAGGAGTTCCTGGTATATTGAAAAATTGGGCATATAGGGGGGTACTAACAATGATAATTGCTAGTAAAACTAGACGTCTTATTGTGCTACTATAGTTGAATATCAATATAACTAATTAACTTTTGTTTGCAATAATCGAAAAGCTATAGTGGATTTGAGATAATCAAATATACAAATTATCCCAAAGCCGTATTTGTTAATCTTTATGAATTTGTAGAACGGTCAATTTGGTTTAAAAGTAAATTTATTGAAATTGATTCTTCTTGTCTATAATAAATACAATTCTGAATCTGTATAGTTCCATGTTAAAAACGCTAAACTCGTACCCATTGGTACAAGTTTAGCGTTTTTTACTCACTACAACTAACGAGTTATTATATCGATATGATATGTTTAGTTCCGCAATCTTTAATTATCTGAAGTGTCCATTTGATCACCAGTAGTTTCTGTTTCAGGAACATACTTTTCTATTGATTTAAAGATGAAATTAAATTCTGGATAGTGCATGCTACCATATTCTGTTGATGAGTTTTCATCCAAATGATCTTGGTACTCGTAATCATATCTAAACGTGCCTGAAAACTCTATGATATCTCCAACTTCTATTTCCGACAATTTATTAAATAGCTTGGAGCCTACTGGAAACATATCGGAAATGTAACTTGTTCCGAGCTTGATACTATTTGTGCCTAGCAATCGAACACTAATATAGGCTTTCCCTTGATTGTCCGTAGAAGTGTTCATGTCACTTAACTCGCCTTTCCAATTGGATACATTTCGATTGTTGAATAATGTCTTTAGAGCATTCTTTCGTTCTTTTCTAAGGGCGGTCTTTTTAAGGGGGTTTTCTATATTCTCATACATTGCCTTCAAAGAATCTATTAGTGCGGTTAGGTTTTGTTGGTCTTTTTTTAAAGTGATGCTCTGTTCAAGGTTTTCTTCCGAAGTCGATTCCGAGTCATCTCCACATGCGACGTAATAAAATATGACTAAGACGAGTACTAAAAATATATTTTTCATGTTTTCATGGTTAATTGTTTCTACAAATTTAAATTATATTTCCAATGTTTAATTTATTAACCTAATAATGCGACTATAATAATTTGCATTTATTTGTTCTTTCAATTGATTTAATTTATTAAGGTCGAAAATGTCCTGACCCAAATTTTATATGTTTTTTGAACTAGGCTAATATTCTTTTCTTATCAGTTAAATTTAGTTTACTTTTGTTTAAAATTATATTATTCTACATATGCTACTAGTTTTTTTTACAATCATATTTCAATTATTTTTTTTAAATAGTGTACAGGATTTTAAAATACTTAGCAGTCCCTCTGTCCATGGAGAAACCCTTGTCATTCTTAGAAATGATTCTATTTTTACTTTAGATCCTGTTACCTTAAAAACACTTTCGGCAATTAAACTTGATACACTTTTAACTTCAGTCGACCGTTATCATGCGATTTCAAGTCCATTAAAATTGTTTCTACTCGCTAATGGATCTGGTGAAATTCGCACCATAGATGGTGCCCAAAATCATCGAATTGATCATTCAAACATGATTAATTTTCAAATTAATGCCGCGGTTTTTAAACATCGAGATACCCTCTTTAAGTTTGGAGGATACGGATATTGGAGTGCCTCAAGAAATATGACTTTTTGGGATCAAACCACTAAAGAGTGGGAGTTGTATTCCATTTCTAGTGAATCTGAGCTGCCTCCACCAAGTTTTGACTATACTTCCTTCTATTCCGATAATAAGTTTAGAATATTGAGCGGAAAAATTCTGGATTCTATAAATCCGACCAATGATATGCGAATATCTATGCCTTATACGTTTGACTTTAACTCAAAAAGTTGGCATAAGACCACTACTGGAAACGACTATTATTTTGGCTTTGAGTATAGCTCTGACACTATCTCATTATTGCTCCAAGAGGATCAAATTATTGTTTTTGATTGGAAAAACAATCTTAAAAAAATTTATAATTCTAATTTTGTTGATGAAGTCGACCTGTCTCAAGGAATTGCTGTAATTAATCAAACAGTCTTTTTTATGAAAAGAAACACAAGTGATAGCACCTTACATCAAGTTGCACTAAAAGATTTTTTAGGGACTCAGGTAGAATCGAATACAATTTATAAATCTAAAATTAGCAATTCATATTCACTCACTCTGTTTGGTCTTTTTTTAGTCGGTACCATTGGGTTGATTTTATTTTTTAAACGAAAAAAAGTGATTAGAATCAAGTCGAACTATTTACATTATAACAATCGGTTGCTTCAAATCCCTGAGTCAACTCTTGGAGTCCTTACTTTTATTGCAAATAATCCCACCTTTAAAACAAATGACCTTTATGATCTTTTGTATAATCCTTCTTTGCACCCAAATCATGTGTATAAAGTTATTACTTATGAGTTGAAAAAAATTGAAGATTTACTTAAAATAATTACAGGGACAAATGCACCTGTTTTTGTGAAAAGTAAATTCAATAAAGACCGTCGAATCACAATTATTTCTCTGCAACTAAAGGATTATCCTCTTCAAGCTAATGTAACATAACGCATCATTGATTTACTGTTTTATAAATTTAAGCGTGTCTGTGTTTTCGTTTTCTGAGATTTCAATAAAATAAATTCCAGATGGAAGCGCCTCTACATTAATTTGATTTACCATTTTCGCTTCCAACATCTTTTGTCCAGTTACCGTGAAAACGACAACTTCAAACTGTGTTGAATTTCCTAGTATGTTCAGCACAGACTGTGTTGGATTTGGATAAATCACTGGGGTTGTAAACACGACATCAGGGATGCTTAGCGGCTCGGTATTGTGAGCATCTGGACTTCCATATAGGTTGTTACAACTCCAGCTTTGTGGAAGGCTATTATCAAGCTCTGGATCTGTCAGCTCAAGCGTGTATCCGGTGTCATTTGGACAGTCGATCCATGGGGTTTCGGAAGTATAAACAACCTGATCTTGAAGAATATTAGCCGCATCATATAAACGGACACTATCTCCACCAGACCCTAGCCCAAATCCTAAATCGCCAATATAGTTTGTGATTTGAGGGAATACAGCCGTAAAATCTACAGCATCTTTTACGACCACAATAAAGCCTTCTGCGTCAATTGAAGTGCCGTTTGGAATCGTATAGATATGAGAGTTGTCACTATCTTTTATAAGCCATAAGGAGATGTCTACGGAATAGGGGTTTGGATTATATAATTCAATCCAATCATCTGCATTGAAATCAGGCCCTGAGTTATAATTAACTTCATTAATAACTAAGAGTTTTTCGTTCTCTACTGCTGAGAAATTTGGAGTGATTTCAAAACTAGTTGTTAAGTTTACGTTTATGGTGGCGTTCGTAGCACTACTACCACCACTCCAGTGTGAAAACTCAAAACCTGCTTCTGGAATCGCTGTTAACTGAACGGGCACCGATTCGAAGTAGTCACCCATCCAAGCGCTTTCTTGTATTTTCAGGTTTTGATTCACCTCTACAAAGCCTTCAGAAGTATCATTATTTGTAATGGTTAAGGGATGGTATGCTGGCAAATTGAAGTTCGATTTAAGGTGCTCTTTAGCAATCGCTGGTCTTTCGTTTGCAAATGTTTTCATCAGGTCAACATAATATCCAACCCATTGATTTATTTCACTAAATCTATCGCCAATATTCACTCCAATCCATGTAAGTGTAGGGTCTAAACGCCAACGCAGATAATGGTCAATAACTTCTGGTTGAATGGATTGATAGACCTGGTCAATATGTGTATTTAGAGCACTAGAAAGGAATCGTGTATTCAATTCGTCTGCATAGCGGTTTATAAATTGGTTTCTAAATCCAATATTTGTGACTAATTTTCTAAATAACAAGGTGGACCATGCAGGGTTTGGCCAACCAGGTCCATTCGTTTCTAATGCGAAACTTAGGGTGTCATGATTATAATTCTGCTCATTAAAAAATGACGCAAATCCAAAATCGGTATCATATAAAATCCAACGCCACTTCCCTTCTGGATGATTCCAGAATTTTATGTTATTTCCGGGCCAATCAGAATTGCTTATAAAAACATTCGTCGCTTGGTAGAGCGCATAATTGGTTAGGTCAATTCGGTCACTAACATATTTAAAATTAGCATCTATACTCAAATTAACAGAACTGATATACCCGATCAACTCATTGTAATCGGTATTATCCCCTTCTACAATTTCTGCATTTTTTGTTAGGATGGTAATGTCATCAGCATCAATGTTGTGCTTTGCGGCTAACATATGTTCGTTGTTTTTTTCACGCATATTGTACATACCCCAATAGTCTCCATTAATATAAGTTGCCACCGAATTATGTTCTTGAAAGTCAATTCCAGACCCACGCATTAAGCTGGTTACCATGATATCTTTCATTGAAGATCGCATCCAGTCTTGCCCCGAATTCCTTAAAATAACCGATTGAAAATCGTCATAATTTAGTTCATCAAAAAAGGGATGGTCAAATTTCGAATCGCCATATTGACCTCTGGCAAATAATGAGAGCGATCGTTGCCCGTTTTGGCCTCGACTCCAGGCGCCATATATTTTTATGCCAGCATCAAACTCTGCAGCAATCGTATTGGTGTCGCTTTCATGAAATGAAATATGTACAGGACGCTCCCAATCTTCCCAAAAGTTAGCACCAAAATATGGAATGTTATTATTGAAACTTCCTTGCGGCCCATAGACATAGATACCCGTGTCTTCGTTGAATAAGTTTTCTGGGTCTGTCGTTAAAAAAACAGTATCTAAATCGGAGCTAGGCTCAAAAACATAGGTTTTGCTATAACAAGGGGAAGGAAGGTAATTGTCTTGAAAAATACGTGCGCGTACCACCGTATTTTCACTTATTTGTATGGGCCATACATGAAGTGGACTTGCTTCCGTTGGAATGGTTGCATCGGTTGTATATCGAATGGATTGCCCACTTAAATTTCCAGAAAGGGTTAGATTTGTTTGCCCACTTAAAAATCCGCCATCTTTCGAAAAGATTACGCTAGAACCAATGGCCCCTAAAAAATCATTACTAGAGTTTACAGACCCAGGGGTCATTTCGGTATAGCTAACCAAGTTCCCATTGGTTACCGATACGCCATAGGAAGTGTTTGGTGGTAAGTTTTCAATGACGAGCTGATCTACTAGTGTACCTGTTCCATCACTTAAAGTAAGGGTTTCGGAGTTAGATGCTATTTTAAAGTTTGTGTGAAGGTTGCCACTGGTAAGCCCTAAGATTTCTGGCGGGCTAACACCAGAGCTGTTAGGCGTTGAAAAAAGGGCTGATAAAAAAGGTATGATCGTAAAATCGGAAGAGCCTGCGCTAATGTTATGACCTTGGATTGTTAAAATATTTTCGCCAGCGTTTAATAAGCTTTCAGGGTTTGAAATTAAAAAACGCTCGGGGGTACCTCCGGAATACATTAACGCTTCATGATCTTGGATTGTAGGTGAGTTATAGGGAGGAGGGACGCCATTAATGTTGGCTCTAGCAACTTCAATACCGTTGATATAAGCCACAAAAGCATCGTCATAATCCATGTCAAGAATTAAAGAGGTTAGAGTGCTCAAATCGGAAACATTAAAAGAAACTCTTAAATAGACGGATTGTGTTCCGTTAGGCAGTTCTGTAGCATCATCTCCATCGGCATATCCAAATCCAGAATTGCCTTGTGACCATCCTGAATCATCAAAACTAGCGATTTTCCAATTCGGGTCTGGTTCAGAATTTGGAGTTAAATATTTAAAGGAATCCCCTTGATTTACCAAAGTTGTCGCAAAAGACACCTCAGATCGGTTTTTTGAAGATGCCCACACGAGCAGATATTGATCTGGACTAAGGGTCATATTTGGAAAAACCCATTTTGTAAGACCTAGTACATCATCAGATAAAGACCAGCCATTAATCGATACGTTTTGGGAGCCAAAATTATGTAATTCAATCCAATCTGGAGAGTCTCCATCCTCATCAATATAAAGTGAATTCGATGAAGTTACCTCGTTTATTCTAACGGTTTGAGCTGACACAGTTGCCATAAATACAATAATTAGTATTGATGTGGTTAAAAGTCTAATAATCATAAAAGGAATATAAGTGGATGTTTTTAAGATCAAATATAATTAATATCATTCAAGAAAACAAACCGTAAAACCTTGTTAACTTCGACACTTATTTAGGGTTGTTAAACAGAATAAGGACAGATTAAGATACAAAACTAGATATATCAGGGTAGTGGACCAATGCTGTAATAAAAGTTTGATTCGTCAACGCTTATTACGTCAAAGCTTCGTTTGTTACGTTAAAATAACCGATGGTTACATGACGCTAGTGTTTTAGCTAAATCAGGCTTTTATTTGATGTCTGTATTAAAAATGAAAATTCATTCTTAATTCTTCTATATCATCTTAATTTTCAAATTTACTATGAAAACTTTTTCACTGATTTTATTTTTTATTGGAGGATTTGCTGTCGCTCAACAAGAACAGTCGCCTCAGGATTCCGTTAATGTGATTAATCGTTCCCTTATTCTAAAATTAGGAATAAACTTAGTTGATAGCACAGAAAAGAAGTCCTCCTTTAATATATTTAACAACTTTGAGCAAATGGCCCACGATGAACAATCACACTAATTTGTGTGATCCAAACTCGCCTTATATTTACACAAGATGTCAAAAATCAGCACCATCCTCGTAGATGATGAAACAAAAAACAATGAACTATTATGTATTTATTTAGAAAAACATTGCCCTATTGTTGAAGTAGTTGCTATATCAACTTCTGTGGATGATGCGATCGCAAAAATAAATAAACTCAAGCCAAAGCTCATTTTTTTAGATATTGTAATGGATAAAGGTACGGGATTTGATGTTGTTGAGGGAATAAAATATGAAGATTACCTGGTTGTTTTTATAACGGCCTACCAAGAATATGCAATAACTGCTTTTAAGTTTAATGCAATAGATTTTCTTTTAAAACCGATAGATTCAAAAGACCTTATAGTCACTGTTAAAAAAGTTGAAGACAGTCTTAATAATGAATTTTTTACGACCTCAACTCAGATTGAATCCGCTAAAACTTCAATTGCTGCTAAAACTTCAGATTACAATTTTATAGCAATTCCATCTACAAAAAAGATTGATTTCATTCGGATAGACGACATATTGTATTTTGAGTCTGATGGAAGATATACGATTATTCATCTTTTAGATAAAACAACATTTTTTGTTTCAAAAAATATTGGAGAGTATGACAAGATATTAGCGCCCAATTATTTTTTTAGAATTCATAAAAAATTCTTAATTAATCTAAAATATATCGTTAACATTAATAATTCTGATGGAAGTAGTTGTGAGCTCGTTGGTAGTCTTGTGTTGCCAGTTGCAAAACGCCGAAAGGAGGGGCTAGTGTCCTTTTTGAACATTAAGTAATTTAACACTCTTAATGTTGAATTTTATTTACCTTTTTTATATAAACATTGTTTTTTTCTTATTATGATTATATCGAATCCTGATTCAAATTATAATTTGCTCAAATTTTAATTTTTTAACTATCTTAGGCCTTTACTTATTTCTATGAGAATAGTTCAGTATATTATAGTTTTATTTGCGGTGTTTTTTGCTTTTTCTCAAGAGCATCCTCCGTTAGTTGCTTATGATCCTGGAGTTTATGGGGCTGAAAACCAAAACTGGGATGTTTCCCAAACGTCTGACCAAACCATGTATTTTGCGAATAACTCTGGTTTATTAGAGTACGATGGTATGAATTGGAAACTCTATCCAGTCCATGATAATTCTATTGTTAGATCCGTAAAAGCAGTTGACGACCAAATTTATTCTGGAAGCTATATGGACTTTGGTGTTTGGAAAAAAAACACAAAAAACGTTTTAGAATATACGTCATTGGTTCAACAGTTGGACATTGAACTTATAGAAGATGAGCAATTTTGGAATATTATTAAATTAGATGATTGGTTGGTTTTTCAATCTTCATTAAGAATTTATTTCGTCAACCTTCTTACTGATAAAGTCTCCTCCATAGAATCGGAACACTCCATCTCAAATATTTTTGAAGTAAATGGGATTCTATATTTCAATAAATCTAATAAAGGGATTTATAAGATTATTAATGGGACTGTTGAGTTGGTGAGTAACGACCCTAAGTTTGCTTCTAGTAGCCTTGTCGGAGCGATTGAATTAAATGACCAGCTTCTTATCCTGACTTCAACAAATGGATTCCATTTTTTAATTGATGGCAAGATTGTGCCTTGGGAAATTGACCCTCAGGTTGACTTAAGCTCACTTACGATATACAGTGTTAAAAAATTAAAAGATAACAGTATTGTGATAGGAACCGTATCAAACGGGCTTTTTCATCTTACACCCGAAGGGCAACTTAAGTATGCACTTAATTTTGAAAAAGGATTAAGTAATAATACAGTTCTGACTGTTTTTGAAGATTTTCAAAATAATCTATGGCTTGGGTTGGATATTGGGATTGGTCATGTAAATTTATCATCCCAGTTTACAGTTTTTAACGATACCAAAGGTGCTATTGGTACCGTATATACATCGGTTATATTTGAGGACTATTTGTACATAGGAACGAATCAAGGCTTATTTTATAAACGAAGAGATTCCGATTCTGAATTCACTTTTGTTGAAGGAACAAATGGTCAAGTATGGAATCTTAAAGTGATTGACAATCAACTTTTTTGCGGACATCATCGAGGGGCGTTATTAATTAAAAATCAAAAACTTGAATACGCTATTGAACAATCTCCTGGATCGTGGGACTTTAAGCAGTTAAAAGACAATCCAACTATTATTTTACAAGGTAATTACAATGGATTAAGTCTTTTAGAGAAAAAAGGAACTAAATGGCGTTTTAGAAATAAAATTCAAGGATTTGATATCTCGAGTCGTTTTTATCACCAAATTGGTGATCGAATATTGGTGAATCATGAGCTAAGAGGATTATATGAACTTTCCTTAAATCAAGACATGACCTCGGCATTAAAAGTTCGAAGTGTCACACCTTCTCCAAAAGGGAAAGGTTCTAATATTCTGAATTTCTCAAAAAATTATTACTACACCTCTTCTGAAGGAGTTTTTAAATACGAACCAAAAAACCAAAGATTTGTAAAATCTGATCCATTTACTGACGTTCTAAAAGAGTTTTCAATACTGACAACCGTTATAGACGTTAAAGATTCTGATGGTTTAAAGTGGTGTTATGCAGATGATAATATTTTAATTATTAGCACAGGAAGTGTTAGTAAAACGCCAATTATTGAAGTGATCCCGGTTGCATTGTCTAATTTTAAGAAAGTAGTTACTGGTTTTGAGAATTTAACGAAGATAAGCTCAGATGAGTATCTTTTGGGTTCAGCATATGGATACTACATACTAAACTCTAACACTCCTAAGCCAAACCATACTTATAATATTAAAATTAACTCTGTAGAGGCGAGTAAGGTTAACGAAAACAAAACCCGTCTTGATGTAAATACCTCCCCAAGTCTCGACTTTGATATTAACAATATTTACATAAACTATAGCATTCCTCATTACGACAATATTGTTTACAAAAAATATTCTTACAAATTAGAAGGCTGGTCTAATCATTGGTCTAACTGGTCCGCAGATTCTCAACAGGTATTTGAAAATCTCCCATACGGAACCTATCAATTTAAAGTAAAAGGGAAAATTGGGAATTCTGAAACATTAAACATGGCTTCGTATACCTTCGTGATCAATCGGCCCTGGACACTTTCCAATTTAGCTATTACCTTGTATATGGTTCTTTTAATTGTATTATGGATTATAATTCATAATATTTATAAAGCATATTACAGGAAAAAACAGCGAAACCTCCTTAAAAAATCTCAAGAAGATTTAGCGCTAAAAGAACTCGAAAGTTCTCAAAAATTAATGCAGTTAAAAAACGAAAAATTAAAACTCGACATTGAAAGTAAAAATCGTGAGTTGGCAGTTTCGACCATGAGTCTAATTAAAAAGAATGAATTTTTAAACAGTATTAAAAGCGAACTAAAGGAAAAACAGGGTACAAGTCAAGATCTTAAAAAAGTGATTAAAATCATTGATAAAAATTTAAATAACACAGACGATTGGAAGTTGTTTGAAGAAGCTTTTAACAATGCTGATAAAGATTTCCTGAAGCTCATCAAAGACAAACACCCAGTCCTAACTCCAAATGATCTTCGTTTATGTGCATACTTGCGTTTAAATTTGTCCTCTAAAGAGATCGCACCATTGTTAAATATCTCTCCAAGAAGTGTAGAAGTCAAGCGATATCGTTTGCGAAAAAAAATGGATTTACCTCACGAATTTAGCCTGACTAATTATATTTTAGAAATATAAAACAATACCTCTTTCTTTTTCACCCATACATTCACCCTACATTTAGGATTATTTAATACTTTTTCTTTTTTTACGGGATTCTCAAATTCACATTTTTAACCTATTAAATTGCAGTTTTCTTAAATTTTAAGTCTTTTTTTGCTTTGTATAACATTTGTTTTGGTTATTAAAACAGAATTATCATTTTGTTGTAGTATTTTTATGAAAAATCAAATAAAATTAATTTTATGAAAAAAGCATCTTATTACGTACTGATTGCTTTTCTGTTTGTCGCATCAGCTTCAGCTCAGAATATCACAGTCAACGGAACTGTAACATCAAGCGGTGATGGTTTACCTCTTATAGGAGTAAATGTGAAGGTTCAAAACACCAACACAGGCGCGGTGTCTGACTTTGATGGAAACTTCTCCATATCAAATGTAGTACCCGGAGCCGTTTTAGAATTCACCTATTTAGGATTCGAATCAAAAGAATTGCCAGCGCAATCCAAAATGAGCATTGCTCTTACTGAAGACAACGAATCTTTAGAAGAAGTTGTTTTAATTGGATATGGCTCACAAAGAAAAAGTGATTTAACAGGATCTGTTTCAGTCGTAAGCGCTGAGACCCTCGAAAAATTAAAGCCAATTGATGCCGCTCAAGCTTTACAAGGAACAACTGCAGGGGTCACAGTATCTTCAGCGTCTGGTTCGCCAGGAAGTGGATTCAATATTTTAATTCGTGGGGTTAGTAGTAATGGTAACAATCAACCGTTATTAATTGTCGATGGTTATGAAGGAAATCTAAACAGTTTAAATCCAGATGACATTGAAACTTTAACAGTCCTAAAAGATGCACAAGCAGCGATTTATGGAATTAAGGGTGCTAACGGCGTTATCTTAGTGACTACCAAAAAAGGTAAGAAAAATTCAGCTCCAACGCTGACTTACAGTACTTACTCAGGAACACAAGAAACATCAAAAAAATTAAATTATTTAAATGCTTCCGAGTATGCAGCCTTAGTAAACGAGTCGTACGCAGCAGGAGGTCAATCCTTACCATATACAGACATCAGTGGTCTTGGTGAAGGAACGGACTGGCAAGATCAAATATTTGAAACGGCTTCAATGACCAATCATAATATTGGTTTATCAGGAGGTACGGAAAACGTTACTTATTACTTAGGGGCTTCCAATCTTAAACAAGACGGAATTATAGCGCCTGAAAAATCTAAATTTGAACGTAGCAATATAAAATTGAGCTTAGGCGTAGATGTTAATGACAATCTTAAAGTCTCTACAAATTTAAATTACTTTGCAGTTGATAGAAAAACCATAAACGAAAACGGGCTAGGATCTGTATTGTTTAATGCGCTTAACTATTCTCCATTATTTGAAATTGATCAAGAAGATGTAAATGGATTATTCGGAAATGAAATCATCAATCCATTGTCACAAGCTAGAGATACTTACAACTCCTATTTTGGAAATAGTATTGAAGGTAATTTTCAAATTGACTACAAGTTAATGGAAGGATTAACCGTCACTTCTCGAATTGGATTTAAAACTTTTGCTGACAAAAGCAAATCCTTTGCTCCTATAGCAACCTATGGCGCTGGTAAAGTCTTTAATAATGACCGTAGTACTGTAAGTCAAAATAAAGTTCAAAACCATTCTTATACATGGGAAGCGTTTGCAGTCTATAAAAAATCATTTGCCGATGCACACAACTTTGCAGTGACGGTTGGTCATAGTGCTCAAAAATTCTGGGGTGATGGATTATTCGCAACTGGTTTTGATGTGCCAAACAACTCTTGGGATTTCGCAGACATTGCATTAACCACAGGTACTAGTGAAGCGAAATCAAATGGCTCTTATATATATGACAATAGATTAACGTCTTTCTTTGGCCGTTTTCAATATGATTATAAAGGAAAGTATTTAATTTCCGGAATGGTACGTAGAGATGGATCCTCTGATTTTTCACAAGCAAATAGATTTGATCAATTTAACTCTGTAACGGCAGGTTGGAAAATTTCTGACGAATCATTTTTAAAAGATAACAGTGTGATTAATTTCTTAAAATTAAGAGGAAGTTACGGAACGCTTGGTAACAATGTCGGTGGTAATTTGTTTAGAGCTGCTTTAAGTGGAGAAGGTGTTTATGTCTTTGACAACGCATTAACCATAGGTGCTGCACTAGGTCCATTACCAAACTCAAATGCAACATGGGAAACCGCTGAAAAAACCGATATCGGTTTAGACATGAAGTTATTTAATAGCAAAGTTGAAATAGTAGCTGATTACTTTTTAGAAGATCGAGAAGACCTTCTGATTGGTGGGCTACCTGTTTCAGGGCTTTTAGGGACATCTGCACCAGGGTCAGGGTCACCAACAGTCAATGCGGGAACCACTCGCTCGGAAGGAGTAGAGTTTTTAATAAGTTATAATGATAATATTTCGGATGATTTATCATTTGGGATTAGCTATAACGTGACCAAAGTAGAGGGGACGGTTACTGCTATTAATGGCGATGTCCCATTACAAGGCGGAAGCTTTGGAGTTGGACAACCAGCACCATCACGTATGGAAGTTGGACAGCCAATCGGGTATTTTTACGGACTTCAATCAAATGGAATTTTTCAATCGCAAGCAGAAGTGGATGCACATCCGTCTCAAATGGGCTTAGGAAACGCATCAGCACCTGGTGATATTCGATTTGTAGATACTAATAATGATGGCCAGATAGACAGCAATGATAGAACCTTTATTGGAAAACCTTTAGCAGACTATTATATGGGTTTCAATCTTTCTTTAAATTTTAAAGGCTTTGATTTTTCTGCATATACCTATGCAGAAGTTGGAAAAGACATGGTTCGAAATTATGAAAGAGACCAACCTAACGTGAATCGTTTGGATTTATACTTAGACCGATGGACAGGAGCAGGAACAAGTAACTCTGTGCCTAGAGCAACCACTGGAGCAACCAATAATAAATTGTTCTCAGACTTTTTTGTAGAAGATGCATCATTTGTAAGAATTCAAAACATTCAATTGGGGTATAGTCTACCAGCAGATGTTATCAGTAACATTGGGATGTCTAAATTCAGAATCTATGCGTCAGTTAACAATGCCTTTACGTTTACAAACTATGAAGGTTTTGATCCTGCAGCAACGACAGGACAAGCAATTGGAGGTGGTATTGATTATGGTTTTTATCCAGTATCAAGACAATATTTATTAGGACTTAATATTTCATTTTAAAAATAACACGATGAAAAATAACAAAAACATATTTTCAACAATTCTAGCATTCGTTTTTATTGCGACTGGAATTTACTCTTGTTCAGATAAATTTTTGGATGAGGTAGAAAGCTATAACATTGATTCAGAGGGTTACTTTAATTCTGAAGATGATTATTACATGGCACTTATTGGTGCTTATGACTTATTACAAGCCTCCTACGTAAATGTATTGTTAGGAGAAATTGCTTCTGATAACACTTTATGTGGTGGTGAAAGCGCTACGGATGTGATCGGTTTTCAACAAATAGATGACATGACACACACTCAAGTTAATAACAACTTAAGAGATGTCTGGAACTGGATGTTTGCTGGAGTAAATCGTGCAAATTATATCTTAGAATTTAAAGATAAAATAGAGTTCGAAGGAAAAGAAGTCATTTTAGGAGAAGCTTCTTTTTTAAGAGCTTATTATAATTTTGAATTACTAAAATGGTTTGGAGGCATTCCACTAAAAGTAGACCAACGTTTTGCACCAGGAGATGAATTGTCTATTCCAAGGTCAACACCTGCTGAAGTTTATGCACTTATCGAAAGTGATTTGAAATACGCGGTCAATAACTTAGAGTACGTAGCGCCTCAAACAGGACGAGTGACCAAAGGCGCTGCCGAAGCGTTGCTTGGAAAAGCCTATTTGTATCAAAACAAATTTGCGGAAGCTGCCACCGTTTTAGATAACGTAATCAATAATGGCCCTTATGATCTTGCATTAGATTATGCAACTATTTTTGAGAATGACGGTGAAAACGGAGTAGAATCAGTGTTTGAAGTACAATATACAGATGCTGAAGGGGCCGGATTTGACTGTCTTCAATGTAGCGAAGGAAACGTTGCGGTTGGTTTCAACTCAATCCGTAATCATACTGGACCTACCTATGATTCAGGCTATAGTTTCAATGTGCCAACACAAGCAACCGTAGAAGTCTTTGAAGAAGGCGATTCTCGAAAAGAAGCATCAATTTTAGACATTGATGCTTGGGCAGTTTCAACTGGAGCAACTTTTGGAGTTGGATACGAGCATACAGGTTACTACAACCGTAAATACATAGCACGTAAAGGAGATCTAAATACAGGAGATCAAAATTTAACCAATCCAAATAACTACCGATCCATTCGTTTTGCAGATGTACTGTTAATGGCAGCTGAAGCAAACAACAGAGGAAATGTAGATGATGCGAAAGCTCTGGCCTATTTAAACAGAGTTCGTGAACGTGCCTTTGGAGATTCAACACATAATGTGACAGCGACTGGTAGTGCATTAACGACCGCTATTTACCACGAAAGACGGGTCGAGTTAGTAGGTGAAGGCCACCGCTTCTTTGATTTAGTACGTACAGGCGAAGCTGCTTCTAGTATAGAAGGCTTTGTAGCGGGTAAACACGAATTATTTCCAATCCCTATTGAAGAGATTCAATTTTCTAACGGAAACTGGGCACAAAATCCAAACTATTAAAAAAAGATAACTATGAAAACAATAAAATATTTATTTAGTTTTTGTCTCGTTATATTAACCTTTGCGGGTTGTATCGAAGACGAAAAAGACCTAAGCTTTGTGACAAATGTGGTTGCTCCAACCGAAGTGTCAATGCTTTTTAACGTCACACAAGATAATTCGGGATTGGTAACCATCACTCCAGTAGCAGAAGGCGCTATTCTTTTTGATGTTACGTTTGGAGATGAAACCGAAGATCCATCGTCTTTAGAAAATGGTGAAAATATTTCACATACCTATGCCGAAGGGACGTACACAGTAAGCGCAACCGCTTATGGAATTACAGGCCTAGAAACAACAGTTGCTCAGGAGCTTGTGGTTTCGTTTAAAGCACCTGCTAATTTAGCAGTCACAATCGAAAATGATGCAGCGATTTCTAAACGTGTCAATATAACTGCAAACGCAGATTTTGCGGTTAGTTACGATGTACATTCTGGCGAAGAAAGTGCAACTGAGCCGGTTACGGCAAACATCGGAGATACAGTATCTTTAGATTACGCAGACGCTGGTACATACACCATTACTGTTGTAGCAATGGGAGCAGCTATTGAAACAACCACGTATACTGAAGAGTTCGAGGTTACCGCTATTGAAGCGCCATTAGTGTCCTCACCAGCACCTCCTTCTAGAGAAGAGGGAGATGTGATTTCAATTTACAGTGGTGCTTATACAAATATTACTGATGTTGATTTCTTTCCAAACTGGGATCAAACGACTTTATTCAATGAATTTGATTTAGAAGGGGATACAATGCTTCAGTATTCAGACCTCAACTATCAAGGAATTGATTTTACCTCAAACCCGGTAGATGCATCCTCTATGGAATATATTCATGTTGACATTTGGACTTCAGATGAAAATGAAGCAATAATTTCTCCAATAAGTACTGGTCCAAATGAAACAGCTTATGAATTAGATTTAACAGCTCAACAATGGACTTCTTTTGACATACCTCTTTCAGTGTTCACAGATCAAAACCCAGATGTTGACTTCGCTGATGTTATTCAATTTAAACTAGAAGGTAGCCCTGTAGGAGGAGCAATCTTTGTAGATAACTTATATTTTTATAGAGACCCAGCAGGACCATCTCCATTAATCGGTACCTGGAGAGTAGCTTCAGAAGCAGGATCATTAGGCGTTGGACCAACACAAGGAACCACAAACTGGTGGAGTATAACTGCTGATCAAGTTATTGAAAGAACTTGTTTTCTTGATGACACTTATGTATTTGGAGCAGACGGAAGTTTTTCTAATGTTGTAGGGGATGATACTTGGTTAGAAACATGGCAAGATGGTGTTGAAGAAGAAGCTTGTGGAGCTCCTGTAGCTCCACACAACGGAACCAATGCCGCCACTTTTAGTCATGATCAGCCTGGTGGAAACCTTACAATAACTGGTTTAGGAGCTTATTTAGGATTGCCAAAAGTACACAATGGAGGTGAAGATGGAATACCCGTAAATAATACAATTACGTATTCAGTTACAATGGAGGATTCAGACTCAATCACTCTCGAAATTGAAGCTGGCACTGGTGTTTGGTGGACCTATAAATTAGTCAAAGATGCTGCACCCCCGTCTCCTCTTGCAGGATCTTGGAGTGTCGTTTCAGAAGCAGGGTCATTAGGCGTTGGGCCAACACAAGGAACCACAAACTGGTGGAGTATAACTGCAGAGCAAGTCATCGAAAGAACTTGTTTCTTTGATGATACTTATGTGTTTGGAGCAGATGGAAGTTTTTCTAATGTTTTAGGCGCTGACAGTTGGTTAGAAACATGGCAAGTAGATGTTGAAGAAGAAGGTTGTGGTGCTCCTGTGGCTCCACACAACGGATCAAACGCTGCTACACATAGCTATGATGAAGTTGCTAGCACACTTACAATTACTGGCGCAGGTGCTTATTTAGGACTACCAAAAGTCAACAATGAAAATGAACTTGGAACACCTGTTGACGATACAATTACGTATTTAGTTACAATGGCGGATTCAAATACAATGACTCTCGAAATTGAAGCTGGCACTGGTGTTTGGTGGACTTTCCTTCTTATTAAAAATTAAAAAAAAACATTATGAAAAACTTAAAATATATAATTAGTTTGTGTCTAACGTTAGCACTTTTTACAAGTTGCGAGGACGACAACAATGAGTTTGGTTCTATTACGACTCCAACAAATGTACAAGTATCTGCAGAGATTGTAGGTCAAGATGCAGATAACCCTAACGGGGATGGTGAAGGTTTTGTGACTTTTACTGTCACCGCTGAAAATGGAATTACGTATCAATTTAATTTTGGAGATGGCAACTCAGAGGTGGCAGCTTCTGGAGTTGTAACGCATCGATATTCTAAAACGGGTGTGAATGATTACACTGTAATTATTAATGCTGTTGGAACTGGAGGCGTGTTGTCAAGTACTTCTGTAGACGTTCGTGTATTTAGTTCTTTCGAAGATTTGGAAGCACTAAGTTTTTTAGCTGGAGCTAATGAAGGCGATACGAAAACTTGGGTATGGGCTTCGGACATTCCTTTGCATATTGGACTTGGACCGGTTACGGAAGACTACGGCGGAGGAGAATTTGCATGGCCAAATTGGTGGAATGCGATTGAAGCTAACGATCCAGAAAAATCGTGTATGTATACTAATGAATTTGTATTTACGAATACTGAAAATGGTTTAACATTTGAACAAACAGCTGGACCTGCTTTTGTGCCAGGAGCCTATGCCTCAATTATAGGCGTCGGGGGCGATGCTTGCCACGACGAAACAGTTGCAACAACTATGTTTGGAGTTAAAAATGTAGCATTCTCACCATCTTCTTCTAAAGCCGCAGTTGAGGGTTCTTATGACGATGTCCCTTACAGAATGACCAGTTTTCAGTTATCCGATGGCGGATTTATGGGCTGGTACATTGGCGAAACAGTCTATGATATCATTTCAATTAGCGCTACAGAACTACATGTGAGATTTATCCAAGAAGGTGGAGGATTTGCATGGTATGCTAAATACAAGGTTGCAAATTAATTAAATTAGCAAACAAAAAAAAGAGGCGAAATTTCGCCTCTTTTTTTTTAATTCTTAAATTTGAATTCATGAAACACTCAACTATTTTAACTCTTTTTTTTACGCTTCTAGTAGGATTCTCTATTGCAGGCTGCTCTTCTAGCGATGACGGTTCTTCAGGCGAAGGGAACGGCGACGACGGAAATGAACAAGGGATCGTTCCCACGAATATTGTGGCCACAATTGACATCCAAGGACAAGATGCTGACAATCCTCAAGGCGATGGTTCGGGTATTTTTAGTGGTACGGTCACAGCAACCGATGCGGTTAGTTATGGATTTAAAGTTGGCAGTGGAACAGAAACCAAAAATACAACAGGTGTTTTTTCTTACACCGTTAACTCCTCAGGAACCAACCAATTGGCGGTTACTTTTTATGCCTATTCAATAGATGATGAAAAAATAAGTACCAGTAAAACACTGACTGTTTTTGTAGAAGGCGGCACGACGGGAGGTTCTGGAAATAACGACACGCTTGTGTGGTCCGATGAGTTTGACGGAAACGGCAGCATTAATACCAGCGATTGGAATTATGAACTTGGCGCTGGAGGCTGGGGAAATCAAGAAGTCCAAAAATACACCAACAACTCTCAAAATGTATTTATTGAAAATGGAATTTTAAACATAAAAGCCATTAAAGAAACAGACGGCACCTATACCTCGGGTCGTATTACAACTCAAAATAAAGTAGATTTTAAATATGGACGTATTGATATACGTGCAAAACTTCCTTCTGTTGCCGGAACGTGGCCTGCACTCTGGATGCTTGGTGCAAATTTTGGGTCTTTAGGCTGGCCCTATTGTGGCGAAATTGACATTATGGAGCAATTCGAAGATAAGACGTATATCCAATCAACTTGTCATTGGAATAACAATAACTCTACCGCTAGTTATGGACTTCCTATAGATTTAGCGACCCCTACAGAATTTCATGTGTATTCGTTAGAATGGAATGCTGGCAGCATCAAAGCATTATTAGACGGAGTACAATTTTACTCAATATCAACAAGTAGTGCGATGCCTTTTGATGCGAACTTTTTCTTTATATTTAATCTTGCGATGGGTGGGTCCAATGGCGGCACAATAGACCCTAATTTTACTTCGGACAGTATGGAAGTTGATTATGTGAGAGTTTACCAATAAAATGAAAAAAATAAATTTAATAGTAGTAGCGTTTTGCGTTTTAGGATTTATTTCCTGCAAAAATTCTAATACAAACGTTATAGAAAACAATTCAGTATCAGTAACATCTGTTTTAGATATTGAACAAAAAGTTGCGGCTCTGTTGAAGCAAATGACTCTTGAGGAAAAGATAGGTCAGATGAATCAATACAACGGATTTTGGGACCTTACCGGCCCAGCACCAAGTACAGGTGCTGCTGCAAAAAAACATGAACACCTCCGCAAAGGCTATGTAGGGTCGATGCTCAATGTAAGAGGTGTCGACAATGTTCGAAAAGTTCAAAAGATCTCCGTCGAAGAAACACGCTTAGGCATCCCCCTAATTATAGGGTTTGATGTCATTCATGGCTATGAAACGATCAGTCCAATTCCTTTAGCAGAATCAGCGAGTTGGGATTTAAAAGCTATAAAAAAATCAGCACAAGTCGCAGCAGAAGAAGCGGCGGCGGCTGGAATCAATTGGACCTTTGCTCCCATGGTCGACATTTCTCGTGATGCTCGATGGGGGCGTGTCATGGAAGGTGCTGGCGAAGATCCTTATTTGGGATCTAAAATTGCATTTGCAAGAGTTCAAGGTTTTCAAGGGTCTGATTTATCTCAACATACGACCATTGCTGCATGTGCCAAGCATTTTGTAGGCTATGGATTTGCCGAGTCAGGAAGAGAATACAACACAGTTGATGTAGGAACCTCAACCTTAAACAATATTATATTCCCACCATTCCAAGCCACTATTTATGCTGGTGTAAGAACTTTCATGAATTCGTTTAATGAATTGAATGGCATTCCTGCAACTGGAAATGAATACTTACAAAGAGATCTTCTTAAAGATCAATGGGGATTTGATGGATTTATAGTCACCGATTGGGGCTCTATTGAAGAAATGATCTCTCATGGACATGCGAAAGACGGTAAACATGCCGCAGAAATCGCAGCCAATGCAGGCTCAGACATGGATATGGAATCGTATCTGTATGTGACCGAATTGGCTAATTTAGTTCGTGAAGGGAAGGTTAAAGAAGCGTATATTGATGCTGCAGCAAGACGTATCTTGCGTGTTAAATTTGAATTAGGTCTTTTTGAGGACCCTTACAAATATTGTAATTTGCAACGCGAAAAAGAAGTGATAGGACAGCAAGCTTTTCACGATGCGGCTTTAGACATGGCAAAAAAGTCAATTGTACTTTTAAAAAATGATAATCAATTATTACCACTTAAAAAACAAGGCCAAAAAATCGCATTAATTGGAGCTCTAGCGTCCGACAAAACAAGCCCTTTAGGCAATTGGAGGATTGCTGCGAAAGACAGCACAGCAGTCTCTGTTTTAGAGGGAATGCAAGCCTATAAAGACAATCAATTAACTTATGCCAAAGGAGCCGATGTAAGTTTGGGAAAAACTAAATTTACTGCTGAACTAAACATAAACTCGTCCGATAGAAGTGAGTTTCCACAAGCCATTGCTGTGGCCAAAACCGCTGATGTGGTCGTGATGGTATTGGGTGAAGTTGGATATCAAAGTGGAGAGGCTAGAAGCCGTACAGAATTAGGATTACCAGGCGTTCAGCAAGAACTTCTTGAAGCTATTTACAAGGTTAACAAAAACATTGTTTTAGTCTTAAACAACGGAAGACCACTCGTATTAAACTGGCATCAGGAACACCTCCCCGCCATTGTAGAAGCGTGGCAGCTAGGGACTCAAAGTGGAAATGCCATTGCGCAAGTTCTTTATGGTGATTATAATCCAAGTGGAAAATTGCCAATGAGTTTTCCAAGAGCCGTTGGTCAATTGCCGATTTATTATAATTACAAAAATACTGGTCGTCCTTCGATTCCAGCATCAAACACTGTATTTTGGTCCCATTTTCAAGACGTGCAAAACACCCCTTTATATCCGTTTGGATTTGGTCTAAGCTATACAACATTTGAATACAGTGCGCTTAAAGCAAAAGTGGTTTCCAATCATGAAATTGAAGTTTCGGTGACTCTCAAAAACTCAGGTAAAATTCCAGGTAAAGAAGTGGTACAACTCTATATTAAAGACCATTATGCAAGTGTGACGCGTCCAGTCAGAGAACTAAAAGGTTTTGAGTTAGTCCGTCTTGAACCGAATCAAAGTCAAAAAATAGCATTCACACTTACGGAAAAAGAACTCGGGTTCTATGACAATGAAGGTAATTTCATAGTTGAACCAGGCGAATTCTCAATATATATTGGCAGCGATTCTAACGCAAACCTTCACACTAAAATTACGTTATAAATGATGATTAGAATTTTAATACTATTGTTTTTAATCCCAATTGTGGAGATTAACGACTTCTCTAAACCGAGACTTTTGTTATCAGAAGATTTTAACACACAGTCTTTGGATTTAGAAACTTGGAATTATGAGCTTGGAGATGGGTGCCCTATCATCTGTGGCTGGGGAAATAACGAGCGTCAAGTTTATACTAAAAAAAACATTTCAATTCGAGACCAACAACTGGTCATAACCGCCACCAAAGAGGTAAACAACTATTACTCAGGACGCATAAGTACAAAAGATAAATTCGAATTTAAATACGGCACCATTGAAGTTAAGGCGCAACTTCCACGTGGCAACGGATTATGGCCAGCCATTTGGATGTTAGGTCATGATATCGATTCAAACACATGGCCGGCTTGTGGAGAAATTGACATTATGGAGTATGTTGGAAAACAACCTGGAGAAATTCACACCACACTCCACACCCCAGACAGTTATGGTAAATCGATAAACACCAAAGTGACCTCTATTGAAAGTATTGAAGCGGGTTTCCATATCTATAAAACCAAATGGGACGCCAATCAAATTGAGTTTTATATTGACGACGCTTTAGTTTACACCTTCTCACCAGAAGTTAAAAATGATAAAACCTGGCCTTTTGATAAGCCATTTTATTTGATCCTAAATCTTGCTATTGGTGGTAGTTTTGGAGGGCCTGAGGTGGATGACTCCATCTTCCCAAAAGAATTTATAATTGACTACGTTAAAGTTTACCAGTAAATTACGCCTTAAATATCGTTTTGATTTTGGCCATGACGAGCTCAGTAGCCCCTTTGTTTGCTTCTATATAATCCTTATTTTTTTGCCCTATATCTTTTCTTTGTGGTGGATTATGAACCAACTCATTCAAGACGGAATCTAGCGCATCATTCGTTGCGACACTAAACAAACCACCTTGGGAGCGCATCGCGATCGCTTCGGGGAACTTTTTATAGTTTTTACCTATGACAATCGGAATGCCAAATGTAGCCGCTTCAAGCGTATTGTGAAGTCCACTACTGCCCATGCCGCCACCGATGTATGCAATATCTGCATACTTATAGATTTTTGAGAGGAGGCCAATAGTGTCAATGATAAACACAGACTTGTTTTCTAGCACTTCGTTTGAATAATTAGAGTAGAGCACACTCGGTTTTTGTAACTGTTTTGCCATCGATTTAATCTGATTAACATCGATATTATGAGGCGCAATTATAAACTTTGTATCTTCTTTACAATGATTGATATAATTAATCAGTAACGAATCATCTTCGGGCCATGTGCTTCCAGCCACAATACAAGTTTGATTGTTTTTAAATTCAGCAATAAATTCTAAGGTGTTATCTGTTTTTAGTTGATTGCCAACACGATCAAAACGCGTATCTCCAGAAACGGTGACGGCATGATAACCGATCGAATTTAACAATGTTTCTGAAGCAGTATCCTGTGTAAAGATATGGTCAAACGAAAACAACAACTGCTTCATCCAGCTACCATAAAATTTAAAGTAGGGCTGAGACGGTCTAAACAAAGCCGAAATCAATACGGCGGTTATATTTCTTCGTTTCAATTCCAATAAATAATTGGGCCAAAGATCATATTTTACAAACACCACTAACTCTGGGTGTGTGAGGTCTAAAAAAGACCTTACACTCGATTTTTGGTCTAGTGGAAGGTAGATAACAACATCTGAAATAGGATTGTTTTTTCGGATCTCATAGCCCGAAGGTGAGAAGAAAGTCATTACAAATTTGTGGTCTTTATAGTGTTTTTTAAGCGCTTGAAAGACGGGCAGACCTTGTTCATATTCGCCTAAAGAAGCGCAATGTAACCAGATTACTTTATCTGATTCAAGAACCGCTTGTTTTAAAATCTTAAGACTTTCGTTTCGGCCCAGTTGCCCTTGTAGAATTTTTTTGTTCAAGCCTGAAAAAGGACGCACCAATACAGCTGCGAGTTCAATGATGATGTTATAAAAAAGTCTCAATAGGATTTATTTGTAGCTAAAATACATTCTTTATATTAATTTTAAGACTAAGCATTGCTAATTTTGTATTTTTGTTTTTATCACTTGTTATTGTTAGTAATTCGTAATTTTAAGACATGAAAAATATTCAAATGGTGGACCTAAAAGGTCAATATGCCGCTATAAAAGACCTTGTAAATTCTTCTATTCAAGAAGTAATTGATAATGCTTCCTTTATCAATGGTCCAAAAGTGAAAGCGTTTCAAGCAAATCTTGAGGCTTATTTAGGAGTCAAACATGTAATTCCTTGTGCCAATGGGACAGATGCGTTACAAATTGCTATGATGGGTCTCGGTCTGAAGCCTGGAGATGAAGTCATTACTGCGGATTTTACTTTTGCAGCGACTGTTGAAGTGATCGCGTTATTAGGGCTCACGCCTGTTTTAGTTGATGTTGACCCCGATAAATTTAACATTGATATTGAAGCGATTAAAAAAGCGATCACACCAAAAACAAAAGCAATTGTACCTGTGCATTTGTTTGGACAATGTTCCAATATGGATGCTATTATGGCACTCGCAGAAACACACAGTTTATATGTCATTGAAGATAACGCTCAAGCAATTGGGGCAACTTATACCTCTGAAAATGGATCAAAAGCCAAAGCAGGAACCATCGGTCATGTGGCTTCTACATCTTTCTTCCCTTCCAAAAACTTAGGTTGTTACGGCGATGGTGGTGCAATTTTCACCAATGATGACAAGCTAGCTCACACCATAAGAGGGATTGTCAATCATGGGATGTATAAGCGCTATCACCACGATGTAGTGGGTGTTAACTCACGATTAGATTCTATTCAAGCGGCCGTTTTAGACGCAAAACTTCCCAAGCTCGACGCGTATAATAAAGCACGTCAATCGGCGGCTCGTAAATACAACGCTGCTTTTAAAAATCATGAAAACATTAGCACCCCAAAAGCAGGCAACGGTTGTGAAACTATTTGCGATAACTGCGATTGCCATGTATTTCACCAGTACACTTTAAAAATTCAGAACGCTGATAGAGATGCATTAGCGGCCCATTTACAGGAAAAAGGAATTCCCTGCGGAGTCTATTACCCAATTCCATTACATAAGCAAAAAGCCTATGTGGATGATCGCTATAATGATGCGGATTTTACAGTCACTAATGCTTTGATTGATGAAGTAATTTCATTACCAATGCATACCGAGTTAGATGATGATCAAATAGATTTTATAACTTCAACGGTGATTATTTTTTTATCTAAATAAGATTAATTAGACACTTCGCTATTTTTTGTTGGGCGGTTTATGAAAGAGGCGAGTAGTAGTAAAATCATTCCCGTCGTTACTGATAAATCAGCACTGTTGAAAACACCTGTTTTGAGCATGCCTCCAAAGTCCATATATAGGAAGTCGGTGACAGAACCATACATAAACCGATCATAAATATTGGCAATGCCTCCGCCGGCAACACAACTGAGCCCTATGACAGACATGCGGTCAAGAGACTTATTTGTTAGCACATAATACAAAACAACCCCTAAAACAATGACGGGGACGATGAGTAAAAAGATGAGTTTTACAGTTGGATTTGAATCGCTACCCAAGCTTAAAAAGGCCCCAGTGTTCTCAACATTCATTAGTTGTAATTGTTTTCCTACGAGTTCAGTTCTCGATCCAGGGACGACTTTTTCTCGCACCAGAACTTTAGAATATTGGTCCAAGCCAATATTAAAAACAACAAGACTAAAGATTAAGAGTGTTCTAAGGTTCATGTATTTAGTTTTCAAGTGTTGCTGCTTTTGTGTCCATTCCTCTATTTATTTTTTTAACCAATCCTTGAAGTACATTCCCGGGGCCAACTTCTATAAATTCGTGAGCACCGTCCTCTATCATTTGCTGAACCGATTGCGTCCATTTTACCGGGGCTGTTAGCTGAGAAATTAAATTAGCTTTGATCTCAGTTTCGTTTAAAACGGCCGTTGCAGTTACATTTTGGTAAATAGGACAACGAGGTGAGTTAAACATAGTATTTTCAATTGCCGCTGCTAATTGCTCCTTAGCAGGCGCCATCAATGGAGAATGAAATGCACCGCCAACCGGTAATACAAGCGCTCTTCTCGCTCCTTTTTCTTTGAGTTGCTCACACGCAACATGAATTGCATCTACGGAACCAGAAATTACTAATTGACCTGGGCAATTATAATTTGCTGCCACTACAACACCGTCAATAGCAGCACACGTTTCCTCTACAATTTCATTTTCTAGACCCAACACAGCAGCCATGGTTCCTTTGGTCAAATCACATGCTTTCTGCATGGCTTGCGCACGCTGAGAGACCAGTTTTAGCCCGTCTTCAAAATCAAGTGTGCCATTGGCGACTAAGGCCGAAAATTCACCAAGAGAATGTCCTGCAACCATATCCGGTCGAAAGGCCTCACCTAAACTCTTTGCTAAAATTACAGAATGTAAAAATATAGCAGGTTGTGTGACGTTCGTTTCCTTTAAATCTTCAGCAGAGCCTTCGAACATCGTTGCGGTAATGTTGAATCCTAAAATGTCATTGGCTTGTTCAAATAGTGACTTTGCAAGTGATGACTTTTCATAAAGTGGTTGACCCATCCCTGAAAATTGAGCACCTTGACCTGGAAATATATATGCCTTCATGTGTTTGTGTTTATTGTTTTTAAGCTGCTAAAATAGGATTATTTATCGTCTTTTATAAGTTATAAATGAAAAGGGATACAAATGGAGTTCGTCCTTTTCGTTATAAATTCGTTCGGTTTCTTCCCAAATCTCTTCACTTATTAAAGGGAAAAAAGTATCGCCTTCAAAAGTGTGATGGACTCTAGTAAGTTCAAGTGTATCTACACTATTTAAGGCTTGTTTATAAATTTCGCCTCCACCAATAATGAATGGGTTAGGATCTTGATCGGCCTGTTTAATTGCAGCTTCTAAAGAATTTACGACAATAACCCCTTCAGGAATTTTATAATCTTGCTGTCTTGTAATCACGATGTGCGTTCTGTTCGGCAATGGCTTGGGGAAACTTTCAAATGTTTTCCGTCCCATGATAATGCAGTGCCCAGAAGTGAGCGCTTTAAATCGTTTAAGATCTGCTTTTAAACGCCAAATTAAATCATTGTCTTTTCCAATCACATCGTTTTCAGACACGGCGACAATAAGCGTTAAATTAGATGTGTATTTTTTTGTTTTCAATAGTATAAACTTAGGGCACAAAAGTAAGGGTTTCCATTAAATTAAACGGCAACGGCTCCTTTGATGTGTGGATGCGGATCATAGCCTTCTAGAGTGAAGTCTTCAAAGGTGAACTCGAAAATATCTTTTATTTCAGGATTGAGTTTCATTTTTGGAAGCGTACGAAGGTCTCTCGAGCGTTGTAACTCCAATTGTTCGATATGGTTGCTGTAAATATGTGCATCTCCAAAGGTGTGTATAAACTCGCCAGCTTCGTACCCACAAACTTGCGCCATCATCATTGTAAATAGGGCATAGGACGCAATATTGAATGGGACGCCTAGAAATATATCGGCACTTCGTTGGTAAAGTTGACAGGATAATTTGCCGTCATTGACATAAAATTGAAAAAAGGCATGACAGGGAGGGAGTGCTGCTTTGTTGTTGGCAACATTTTCACTAAATGATTTTGAGGTGTCAGGAAGCACCGAAGGATTCCAAGCAGACACTAACATACGTCGGCTGTTTGGATTGGTTTTTAAAGTTTCAATAACTTCTGTGATTTGATCAATCTCATCACTATTCCAGTTGCGCCACTGATGCCCATAAACAGGGCCTAGGTCCCCATTTTCATCGGCCCAAGCGTTCCATATTTTGACGCCATTTTCGGTCAGGTAATCAATATTTGTATCGCCTTTTAAAAACCAAAGAAGTTCATGTATAATCGATTTAAGATGCAGTTTCTTGGTGGTCACCATTGGAAACCCTTCACTTAGGTCAAACCGCATTTGATGTCCAAACACACTTTTTGTTCCTGTACCGGTACGGTCTCCTTTTTCATTTCCATTCTCTAGCACATGAGATACAAGGTCTAAGTATTGTTTCATTTTAGGTTGATTTATTTGAAGTTTAAAAATAAAAAAAGCTTCAATCATTAAGAAATTGAAGCTTGTATTAATTTTAAAAGTTATTAACTATTTAGCCAATAATTGTCCCTGCAATAGTCGCAGACAAAAGCGAAGCGATGGTTCCACCAATCAAAGCTTTAATTCCAAATTCAGAAAGTGTTTTTCGTTGGCCAGGCGCTAAGGACCCAATGCCACCAATTTGAATTCCTATTGATGCAAAATTGGCAAATCCACAAAGCATATAGGTGGCCATGATAATCGATTTTTCGTATTTCAAATGTAAGAGGTTTAAAGGATTTTTTAAATCCGCCAATTGAATATAGCCGACAAATTCACTCGCTGCTAACTTTATTCCTAACAATTGTCCCATCAAAGCCACATCTTCTTTAGCAATTCCAATGAGCCACATCAGTGGTGCAAAAGCATATCCCAATATAAACTCTAATGAAAATACTTTATAAGATGTATTTGACGCGACCCAGTCGTTTAGTGTTGTCATGTCTCCAACCCATCCTAGGATGCCGTTGATCATGGCGATAAATGCCAAAAATACTAATAACATAGCGCCAATGTTTAATGCTAGCTTTAAGCCTTCGGTAGTTCCATTTGCAATGGATTCTAAAATATTTGAACCAATTTTTTCTTGAGTGATATTAATTTCATTATCAATCGCTTCGACTTGCGGATATAGCATTTTAGAAATGACGATCGCACCCGGGGCTGCCATGACGGAAGCCGTTAATAAATGTTTGGCGTAAAACAAGCGCAGTACTTCATCTTCGCCACCAAGAAACCCAATATAAGCTGCTAAAACCCCACCAGCAACAGTGGCCATTCCACCAATCATGACGAGTAAAATTTCAGAACGATTCATTTTTTCTAAATACGCCTTGATCATTAAGGGCGATTCTGTTTGTCCTAAAAATATATTTCCTGCCACACTCAAACTTTCGGCTCCAGAAACCTGAAGAAGTTTACTAAGTAACCAAGCTAATCCTTTTACAACCTGCTGAATAATGCCCAAATAAAATAAGACGGATGTTAAAGCAGAAAAGAAAATAACGGTTGGTAAAATTGAAATAGCAAACGTGACGAGTGGTGCTTCAATTTCGCCTGTAGAAAAGGAGGCAAATAGAAACTTTGTTCCCTCCATGGTAAAATCTAAGACCGCAATAAATAAACCGCCAACCCATTCAAAAAATGTTTGAACAAATGAAACCTTAAGAACCCCTATGGCTAAAATGATTTGTGCACCTAAGCCAAGTCCAACAGTTCTCCAGTTGATTGCTTTTCTATTGGCACTTAAGATGTAGGAGATTAAAATTAATACAAACATTCCTAGAACGCCTCTTAAAAAACTTTGAGCGGTAAACCCTTGACTCGAAACAATTTGAGACACGTTATCTTGTGCTGTTGCTGTTTGTGTATTAAAAAACAACAGTAGCCCTAGTGTGAGTAATTTTTTCATAAAAGTTGGTATTAGCGTTTAGAGATTTCGTCTCTAACTTTGGCAGCAGTTTCATAATCCTCGTCTGCAACTGCTTTGGTTAGTAATTCATTTAATTGGTTAATGGACTTATTTTGATAATTGTCGTTGGTCGTTTCAACTTCTTCAGATTCTGTATCGATATCGTCAAAAAATAAAACATCCTCAGGATGCGCTTCAGAATCTTCTTTTTTCGGATCTGTTTTTAAGATAATTCCGGCTTTTTCTAAAATATTCTCATAGGTAAATATAGGTGCAGCAAAACGCAGTGCTAATGCAATGGCGTCGCTAGTTCTAGCATCGATCACTTCTTCAATTTTGTCGCGTTCGCATATTAGAGAAGCATAGAAAACACCGTCCACAAGTTTGTGAATGATGACTTGCTTTACGATAATTTCAAAGCGATCAGAGAAATTTTTAAACAAATCGTGTGTTAATGGTCTTGGAGGCTGGATTTCTTTTTCCAAAGCAATGGCAATGGACTGTGCTTCGAAAGCTCCAATGACAATTGGCAATTTTCGTTTTCCATCTACTTCACTCAAAATCAGCGCGTAAGCGCCGCTCTGTGTTTGACTGTATGAAATACCCTTTATGTTAAGACGAACTAAACTCATAAGTTATAAGACAAAGAACAGTTTTAATTAGTAAAGTACCAAACCCTTTCCAAATAAGTTTTGGATTAAAATAAACGAATGATTATCCCTTCGAATCGAATTGCAAGTTAGAGTATTTAAGCATTTTGAGCTTTGAAAACTTTTAGTTTTTCAATCAATTCAGGGACGACTTCAAAAGCATCTCCAACAATACCATAGTCCGCTGCTTTGAAAAATGGAGCCTCAGGATCGGTGTTTATCACGACCTTAACTTTAGAGGAATTAATCCCTGCTAAATGTTGAATGGCTCCAGAAATTCCAATGGCTATATACAAGTTAGCGGCAACTGGTTTTCCTGTTTGTCCTACGTGTTCACTGTGCGATCTCCATCCTAAATCAGAAACAGGTTTAGAACAGGCTGTTGCGGCACCAAGAACGTCTGCGAGCTCTTCTATCATACCCCAGTTTTCGGGCCCTTTCAAGCCTCTACCTGCAGAGACGACAACTTCAGCATCCGCAATGGTCACTTTATCACTTGCTTTGTCTGTAGAAGTCACATTTGTGGTTGAGGTTGCTAAACTTGGTGCAAACGCTTCGATCTGTGTTACAGCTTTGTTTTCTACTAATCCAAAGGAATTATTAGACACACCAATGATTTTGATAGCCGTTGATAGTTCAGTATTGCAAAAAGCTTTATTGGTAAATGCCGTTCGTTTTACTATAAACGGACTTAAACTAGATGGTGTTCCAACCACATTGGGTGCGTAACCTGCCGAAAGCCCTACAGAAACTAGAGGGGCCAAATAACGACTGTCGGCACTTGCGCTTAAAATAACGACCGTAGCATTTTCTTTTTCTGTGGCTTGTTTGATGGCATCCGCATATATTTTGGCATTAAAGGGAGTGGTAGAATTAATATTTAAAACTTTATCTACGCCGTAATTCCCTAGTTCGGAGGCGTCACTAACTTTAAATGTCAACGCAATGAGGGTGGTTTCCATAGCATCTGCTACGGCTTTTCCATAGGAGGCAGCTTCTAAAGCTGCTTTTTTAAAATTTCCTTGGTCGGATTCTGTATATACTAAAACGGGCATGCTTTTTTTTTTAAATTAATTAAATAACTTTTGCTTCGTTGTGAAGAAGGTTGATGAGTTCATCAATATTACCCGCTTCTACTAATTTAACAGAACCCCGAGGTGCTGGTTTTTCGAATGAAACAGAATGCGTTTCTGACGCTTCAGTGGTGGGTTCTACAATGTTAAGTGGTTTTTTTCGTGCCATCATAATTCCTCTCATGTTTGGAATTCTCAAGTCACTTTCTTCTACCAATCCTTTTTGTCCGCCAATTACAAGTGGCAACACTGTAGAAAGAGTTTCTTTTCCGCCGTCAATTTCACGTATCGCAGTTGCGTTTGTGCCGTCAATTTCCAAACTAATACAATTTGTAACAAAATTTGCATCTAACATCGCTGCAAGCATTCCAGGAACCATGCCTCCATTATAGTCAATAGATTCACGACCCGCAATAATAAGATCATATTGACCTTCTTTTGCGGCAGCGGCTAAATATGTGGCAACGCTATGGCCGTCTGTAGCTTCTGCATTCACCCGAATTGCTGCATCTGCTCCAATTGCAAGCGCTTTGCGAAGCGTAGGCTCAGTTTCTGCACCTCCAACACTGATCACATCGACGGTTGCGTTTTGTTTTTCTTTAAACCACATCGCTCGAGTTAGGCCAAACTCGTCATTTGGATTGATCACAAATTGCACCCCATTGGTGTCAAATTTCGTATCTCCTTCGGTGAAATTAATTTTAGAAGTCGTGTCAGGAACATGACTAATACAGACTAATATTTTCATTTGTACGTTTCATTTAATTAGGATACGAAATTAAATAAAAAACTTTAAATTTCCTATGCATGCATAGGAAATTTTAGTGAAATGTTGTAATTATAATTGAGTATTATTCTTTATTTTTGTCCCTCATAAAATTCAATTAATGAAAACAATTCAATTTAGAGAAGCAATATGCGAAGCGATGAGTGAAGAAATGCGTCGCGACGAAAGCATTTATTTAATGGGAGAGGAAGTTGCCGAGTATAATGGTGCTTATAAGGCTTCAAAAGGAATGTTGGACGAATTTGGTGCCAAACGTGTTATTGACACACCCATTGCAGAATTAGGGTTTTCTGGAATTGCGGTTGGATCTACAATGACTGGCAACCGTCCTATTGTTGAGTTTATGACCTTTAACTTTTCGTTGGTTGGGATCGATCAAATCATAAATAATGCAGCCAAAATAAGACAAATGTCTGGTGGTCAGTTCAAATGCCCAATTGTTTTTAGGGGTCCAACAGGATCTGCAGGGCAGTTAGGGGCGACACATTCACAAGCTTTCGAAAATTGGTTTGCAAATTGCCCAGGACTTAAAGTGATTGTACCTTCTAACCCGTACGATGCAAAAGGCTTATTAAAAGCTGCTATTAGAGATGACGATCCAGTAATTTTTATGGAAAGTGAACAGATGTATGGCGATAAAGGCGAAGTTCCAGAAGGTGAATATATCTTGCCGATTGGAGTTGCTGAAATTAAACGCGAAGGAACAGATGTCACCATCGTATCATTTGGTAAAATCATCAAAGAGGCTTACGTCGCAGCAGATGCCCTCGCTAAAGACGGTGTTTCTTGTGAAGTGATCGATTTAAGAACCGTTCGTCCCTTAGATATCAATACTATCTTGGAGTCTGTAAAGAAAACAAACCGTTTGGTAATTCTTGAAGAAGCTTGGCCATTTGGAAATGTCTCTACTGAAATTACATATCAAGTTCAAGAAAAAGCATTTGACTTTTTAGACGCCCCCATCATAAAAATTAACACAGCAGATACCCCAGCTCCATATTCCCCAGTATTATTAAAAGAGTGGTTGCCAAACAGCAATGATGTTGTAAAGGCCGTTAAGAAAGTATTATATAAATAATTTTTTATCGTTTTAGCTGGATTTATCCTTAAAAATAAACATAAAATGAAATACATCCTACTGTGTATTGTATTTACACTGTCAATCTGTGGTTTTTCCCAAACCAAGGTTACTGGCACTGTATACGACGAAGATAAGCTCCCAGTTGCATTTGCAAATATTCTTTTTAAAGGCTCTTCAGAAGGCGTTATTTCAGATATTGATGGTCAGTTTTCAATAGAATCTGACTCTAATTACTCAACATTAATTGTCTCTTATGTGGGTTTTGAATCCACGGAAGTAAATCTATCAAATAAACAAAACTCAAATCTCAAAATTCTTTTAAAAACAGGCTTTGAACTCGATGAGGTATTAATTGTAAATAGACCTAAAAAACGACTTAAAAAGAAAGAAAATCCTGCCTATAAAATAATGAAAGGTATTTGGGCTCATAAAAAAAGAAATGGACTAAGCCTTGTTGAAGCCTATGCATATAAAAAATATGCATCTACGGAAGTTGGCCTTAATAATATGGATCAGAAGTTTTTAAAACGACTCCTGAGAGATGATTATGATTCCATTATTTCTATCATAAAACAAGACAAAAGAAATAAAAAATTCTATGTCCCAATATACTTAAGTGAAATAATTCAGAAAGTATATGGCGATAATACCTTAGATAAAACACTTCAACTAACAGAAGCAGAAAAACAAATAGGAATCCAACAAGATGGGTATGTATTTGATCGAATTAGTAATGTTTTCAAAGAGATTAATGTATACGATAACAATATTGAGCTCTTAAATAAAACATTTGTAAGTCCGCTATCGACAGAAGGTTTTGGCTCTTATGAATATGTATTACAAGATAGTATTGTATCTGATGCTAAAACCAAATACCGTATCTATTTTTTCCCGCGAAGAGAAGGGGATTTAGTGTTCGAAGGAAATTTCATAGTCACCGACAGTGTCTATGCAGTTAATGCCATCAGCATGCGTGTTAATCCTAAGATCAACTTGAATCTGGTTCGTAATCTATATTTTGAAAAAACATTTTCAATAGAAAATGACAGTGTCTTTTTACCCAAAGACAATACTTATGAAGCGGATTTTACCGTGTTAACAAAAAATGAGAAGGAAAAAGGGCTCTATGTAAAGCGAATTGAAACTTTTGGAAACTATGATTTTGATACGACTAGAGCCGCTGAATTTTATGACAATAAAGTAGTTAAGTACAAACAAAATCAGTTTGAGAAAAATGAAGAATATTGGAGTGAAAATTTGCCAGCGAGCATCAATAACAATGACACGGAGTCTGTTCTTGAAAATCTTAATGGAAATAAAAAAATAAAAAATATAACAGGCCTCTTAAGAACTCTTTCAAGTGGTTATTTAAAGGTCTCAAATTCTATTGAGTTTGGATCTGTTTGGAGCACTTTTGCGGTAAATGATGTTGAGGGCTATAAAGTTTCTGCTGGATTCAGATCTTTTAAAACCTTAGACGATCGGTTTAGAGTTAAAGGCAAGTTAGCCTATGGATTTAAGGACCAACAATTCAAATATTTAGTTGATACAAAATACCTGTTAAGCTACAAGCCAAGAGTGTCCGTTGGAGTTGGGTACCTAAACGATACCGAACAATTGGGGAGCCGAATTTTGAACAGTCTCGGAAATGCGCCTAGTGGATTTGGAACGACCTCACTTTTTAGTAGAGGCGAAAATTACTTTTTATCACGTATTAAAAAAATATCTGCAAATATAAATGTTGAGCTTTTTAGAAATTTTTTGGTGGGAGCTAACTTCTCAAACAACCGAATAAAATCGGCTGCTCCTGATGAGTTTTCAGTTGATTATTTTGACGAAGATCAGAAAAAAATACAATCTAATTTAGTAGATAATAATGCGGAGCTATTTCTGTTATATACTCCAAGGCGAAATATATTTGGATACGGCGTTAAACGACAATTTGGAACAAATTTATATCCCTCTTTTTTATTGAGCTTCCAAAAAGGGCTGGAAGTCGGAGATGGAGATACCAATTACAGCAAGCTTTTGTTTTCCTACAACCAGCCTATAAAACTTGGAAAATTTGGGATTATTAACAGTACAATTGAAACTGGTAAAATATTTGGAGCGACGCAGTTGTCGGTACTAAGTCCCGTGCCTGCCAATCAAACCTATTCACTTGTACCCAATACTTTTTCGCTTTTAAATTATTATGATTTTGTGGTCGATCAATTTGTTGTTGGTCACTTTATACATCATTTTAATGGATTTATTATGAATAGAATACCGTTAATCAAAAAATTAAAATTAAGAAGTGTAGCCGTTTTTAGAGGCGTCATTGGGGATATTTCAGATCAAAACAGAAATATAAATCGGTCCTCAATTGCTTACAATGCGCCTACAGATCTCTACTATGAGTATGGTTTTGGTTTTGAAAATATTGGCTTCGGAAACCTAAGAATATTCCGTGTCGACTTCATATGGCGATCCGAATCTGCAAACCCAGACAATTACGCTCCTAACTTTGGAGTTCGACTCGGGTTGTTACCTACTTTTTAAAGAGAGTCACTTCATCCAACAGTCTTATTATTTCGACTTGTTTTAGGACATAAAAAAGACTTGTTATAATTATGTTAAAATAGGCTTTTTAGTTTCTATTCAATTTACTACATTTACGCCCTTAAAAATAAATAAAATTACACTATGGAATCAATGATGATTTATATGCCAATTGCAATGGCACTTTTAGGTCTAGCATACATGCTAGTTAAAAAATTTTGGGTAATGAAGCAAGACGCAGGAGATGGAAAGATGAAAGAAATTTCTGACCACATCTACGAAGGTGCTCTAGCTTTCTTAAATGCTGAATACAGATTGTTAGCAATTTTTGTAGTCGCTGCAAGTATTGTTTTAGCAGGAATTGCTTTTTACATGGAAAGTACCTATCTAATAGTAGTTGCCTTTGTTATCGGTGCGATATTTTCTGCATTTGCAGGAAACATGGGAATGAAAATAGCCACTAAAACAAATGTTAGAACAACACAAGCTGCAAAAACAAGCTTACCAAATGCACTAAAAGTTTCTTTCGGTGGGGGAACGGTCATGGGACTCGGAGTCGCTGGTTTAGCGGTCTTAGGTTTAACCCTTTTCTTTATTATATTCTTTCATCTGTTTATGGGCGGTGAATGGACGAACACTACCGATATGACAATTGTATTAGAAGCATTAGCTGGGTTCTCTTTAGGAGCGGAGTCTATTGCGTTATTTGCAAGAGTCGGTGGTGGAATTTATACAAAAGCAGCCGATGTAGGCGCTGATTTAGCAGGTAAAGTTCAAGCAGATATTCCTGAAGATGACCCAAGAAACCCAGCCACAATTGCTGATAATGTTGGTGACAATGTTGGAGATGTTGCAGGAATGGGCGCCGATTTATTTGGTTCCTATGTAGCGACTGTTTTGGCAGCCATGGTATTAGGTAACTACGTCATTAAAGATATGGGTGGAAGTATTACGGATGCTTTTGGAGGAATTGGACCAATTCTATTACCAATGTCGATTGCTGGTGTTGGAATTATTATTTCTCTTATCGGAACTTTATTAGTTAAAATTTCTTCAAACGATGCAAAAGAAGCGGACGTACAAAAAGCATTAAACATAGGAAACTGGGCTTCAATCTTAATGGTTGCTGCAGCATGTTATGGTTTAGTAACTTGGATGTTGCCAGCGACCATGCAAATGGATTTCTTTGGTGAAGGGTTGCAAGAGATATCTTCAATAAGAGTATTCTATGCGTGTTTAGTAGGCTTAGTCGTAGGTGCTGGAATCTCAGCATTTACTGAATACTACACTGGACTCGGTTCAAAACCAATCTTAAAAATTGTACAACAATCAAGTACAGGCGCAGGAACCAACATTATTGCTGGTTTAGCGACGGGGATGATCTCTACATTCTCCTCAGTATTATTATTTGCAGCGGCCATATGGGCCTCTTATGCTCTAGCAGGATTTTATGGTGTTGCTTTAGCAGCTTCTGCAATGATGGCAACAACTGCAATGCAGTTAGCAATTGATGCTTTTGGACCTATTGCTGATAATGCAGGTGGTATTGCTGAAATGAGTGAGCAAGATCCAATTGTAAGAGAACGCACCGATATTTTAGATGCTGTTGGTAATACAACTGCTGCAACAGGTAAAGGATTTGCAATTGCTTCTGCTGCACTAACATCATTGGCCTTATTTGCTGCCTATGTAACGTTTACTGGTATCGATGGAATTAACATCTTTAAAGCGCCGGTATTAGCCATGTTATTTGTTGGTGGAATGGTGCCAGTAGTATTCTCTGCACTTGCTATGAATGCAGTTGGTAAAGCAGCCATGGAAATGGTAAATGAAGTGGTAAGACAGTTTAAAGATATTCCAGGAATTATGGAAGGAACTGGAAAGCCAGAATATGATAAATGTGTTGCAATATCTACAAAAGCATCGTTAAAAGAAATGATGTTACCAGGGTTGTTAACCATTGGATTTCCTATAGTTGTTGTATTAGTAGGTAAATTAGTGTATCAAGACAACAATACACTGGTTGCCGAAATGCTTGGTGGTTATATGGCAGGTGTTACTGTAAGTGGTGTACTTTGGGCTATTTTCCAGAACAATGCAGGGGGTGCTTGGGATAACGCTAAGAAGTCTTTCGAAGCTGGTGTTGAGATCAACGGCGTGATGACTTACAAAGGATCTGAAGCTCATAAAGCAGCCGTTACCGGTGATACCGTTGGAGATCCATTTAAAGATACGTCAGGACCATCAATGAATATTTTGATTAAACTTACGTGTTTAATTGGATTAGTGATTGCACCAATCCTAGGAGGTCATTCTGACGAATCTAATGTAGATACACAAAAATTTAGCTACAGTCTAGGAGTCAATGTGGCTACAGGCGTAAAGTCTCAAGGGATAGAGTCTATCGATTCTAAAGCCATTGCAAAATCTTTTAAAGATGTATTTGACGGTAATAATTTAGAAGTTAGTGAAGAAGAAAGTTTACAGTTTTTACAAACTTATTTCAATGAATTTAAAGCTAAAAAACAGTTAAAAGATGCTGAAAAGTTTAAAGCTTTAGCACAAGAAGGCATTGCTTTTTTAGATGAAAACGCCAAAAAAGAAGGTGTAACTTCGACTGAAAGTGGACTACAGTATGAAGTGATTACTAAGGGCGAAGGTGCCTCACCAAGTGCTGAAAACAGTGTAACTGTACATTACACAGGAACTTTGATTGATGGGACCGTTTTTGATAGTTCAGTTGAGCGTGGAACGCCAGCTACATTTGGTGTTTCACAAGTAATACCAGGTTGGACAGAAGCTCTACAATTAATGTCTGTTGGAGATAAGTGGCGTTTGGTTATCCCATCTGAATTAGCGTATGGAGCAAGAGGTTCAGGAGCAAAGATTGGACCTAATTCAACGTTAGTATTTGAAGTTGAACTTCTTAAAATAAATTAACCCTTTGGGATTACATATAAAAAAATCACCTCATTGAGGTGATTTTTTTTGTCTTTATATAAAGGGTCGATTAAAACAAACCGTTTATTTCAGCATCAATTTTGTTAATGATAAACCCAAGATCCTCGGGATTTTCTACAAAGTCTAAATTATCGACATCTATAATAAGTAACCGTCCTTTTGTGTAGCCATGAATCCAAGCCTCGTAACGCTCGTTTAAACGACTGAGGTAGTCAATACTGATAGAGTTTTCATAATCACGTCCTCGTTTATGAATTTGAGACACAAGGTTTGGAATCGAACTCCTCAAATAGATGATAAGATCCGGACATTGCACCAAGGACTCCATAAGTCCAAAAAGAGACGAATAATTTTCAAAATCACGATTAGTCATCAAGCCCATAGCGTGTAAGTTAGGCGCAAATATATTAGCGTCTTCATAAATGGTACGATCCTGAATGATATTTTTTCCACTTTCGCGAATTTGCAACACCTGACGGAATCTGCTATTTAGAAAATACACCTGAAGGTTGAAACTCCATCGCTCCATTTGATTATAAAAATCATCTAAATAAGGGTTATCAACAACATCTTCGAGTTGAGCTTCCCATTTGTAATGTTTGGCGAGCAACTGGGTTAGGGTTGTTTTTCCTGCTCCAATATTTCCGGCAATAGCAACATGCATAATATCAATTGTTTAAAAGTTGGTAGTGGTGAAGAAATTCTTCGTCATAAATATACAAGCTTTGGTTGGTTACAAAAAACTGTTTTACTAAAACTTTGTTTAAGTTTAACATCAAAAAGGTATCAGCGTTTTTTGGTTTATAATAAAGGTCATTTCCTTTCTTTAAAAACAAGACACCATTCCAAAGTTTTATATCTGTATACCCTTGATGCGGTAGTTTTGCAATGAGGCTTCCCGTATAATTATAACAATGCAACTCTGTATCGAGCAAAACCCAGCAATAATTATAATCACTCTCTAAGGCGAGAACTTCCCCAGAGAGCGGCGCTGTTTTAACCCTCGTTTTAGAAGAGCTATAATCAAATAATTCTAACTGTAATGTATTGGAATCAAACAACCAAAAGGTCGTGTCATTTCCATAAGAAATGTCGGACACTGTTCGCAATGGACTCAGCGTATTAAAGTCAACGGCGATCAGTTCAGCCAAGCGATTGTCTAAAAGAGTAACGGAATTAAAGTCTTTATAAAACAAGGCTAACTTTAGGGCATTAAACACGGAGACTTCACTAATAGCGCCTTTATTTAGATCGCTATAATTTTGTAAACCTTGGCTGTTTTTTTTAAAAAGCACATTCGAGTTTAAGAAATAAAGAGATTCAAATGGATCCATTCCAACAAATTGATCCCATGCCGCAGGGGTGGATACCAGCAAATCGGCACGCATATTGGTTTGACCAAAAAGCCAACAATTGAAAAGCAGTATAAAATAAAGAGGTTGTTTCATTCTGATTTGAAAAGTACAAAAATCAAACCAATTTAGTAGATTAACTTGTAACCAAATCCGCGTACATTTAAAATTTGAATCGTCTGATCTTCTTTCAGTTTTTTTCGAATCTTAGTTATAAATACATCCATGCTTCGAGAACTGAAGTAATCGTCGTTGCCCCAAAGTTTATTTAAAATCAATGAGCGTTCGAGGACTTTGTTTTTATTTTTTATAAGGTGAAATAATAAATGTGCTTCTCGATGTGTCAGTTTTGAGCTCGAATTATTTTTAAATTGTAGGGTTTGTTTTGTGAAATCAAAAACATAATCACCAAGTTTAGTGATTTTATGTGGTTCTTGTAGTGCAGTATTTTGCAGCAGATTATTTATCCGAACAATGAGTTCCTCCATACTAAAAGGTTTCTTTAAATAATCATTTCCACCACTATGAAAGCCTTCAACAACATCTTGAATTTGGGATTTTGAAGTTAAAAAAATAATAGGAATTTCAGTATTTTCTAAACGAATGTCCTTAGCTAAGGTAATGCCATCTTTTTTTGGCATCATTATATCTAGAATTAATAATTTTGGATTCTTTGTTTTATAAACTTCAAGTGCTTTTTCGCCATTTTTGCAAAGTAAAACATCGAATCCTCGAGTTTCCAAACTTTCTTTAATTATTTGGCCAAGTGAGGGCTCGTCTTCGGCTAAAAGTAGGGTTATTTTACGCTCCATTTGGAAGTGTCATTTTAAATGTAGTATGTGTTTTTTTTAGGTTCAACTGGATAGTACCGTTATGTTTTTCGATAATTTTTTTGGTATAGTACAGGCCAATCCCAAACCCTTTAACATTATGTGTATTGCCTTTTGATACGCGGTAAAATTTCTCAAAAATTTGATCTTTATTAACTTTGTTAAGCGAATTTCCGCTATCAGAAATTGATATCGTAAATGAAAATGAGGTTTGTGAAATTTCAATCCAAATTTGATTGCCCCCATATTTAATTGCATTATCAATAATATTATTAATTGCATTTTCAAAATGAAATACATCAACTTCTACATCTAATATTGTCTGTTTAGGATCAAAATTAATAGTTACAGATTCAGTTTGTATTTGATGTTTAGCAACAATCGTGTTAAGCAAATCAATAACATTAATTGGATTTTTATGAAGCTCTAAATTTTCACTATCCAAAGTGGCGGTTTCTAAAAGTTTTTCAACCATCACATTTAATTTTGTCAATTGTTCACTTGACATGTCTAAATAGGTTTTAGTCTTTTTCTTATCATCAATAACATTGAAACTTTTAAGGCTTTCTAGGGCGACACTAATTGTGGCAATCGGTGTTTTAAACTCATGAGTGATATTGCTAATCAAATCATTTTTTACATCTGCCAGTTGTTTTTGGTTTCTTATAATTTGCAAAAGGTAAAACAAACAGCCAATGACAGCAAGTATCAATAAAGTAGAAATTAAAACCCCTGTAAGAATTCGTTTTAGAATGATTTTTGTTTCGTTTGAAAAATGAATTGATAATGAACTCCCCCTAGGTAAAAAAGGAGATTTTGAATTCGTTGTTAACTGGCTTGTATTGATTTTTTCAAGTTTTTGAGTCTCTAACCCACGACTCTCAAATTTTAAACCATAAACAATATTGAGTTTTTTACGAGACAATTCAGATTTCAACAAACTATCAATATTTTTAAGAGATAATGAATCGCGGGTAATAGAAATAAATACTTTAGAAGTTAGTAATGTAATGTCTTTTATATTGAAAGAGTCGACATCAATCTCTTTTAGCCATTTAACCCCGAACTTAATAGAGTCTGAAACAATTGAATCAGGATTATGAAAAACACTTTCTATACGAATTGAATCTAAATCGCTAGATTTTGTGTGTGTGTGTTTTAGTATTGACTTACGCGCTAAATGCTTTGCGTTTTTATTCAATTTCAAATCATAATCTTTTGGTATCTGATTGAACAAACTATCAATCTCAAAGGATGTATCAAACAAACTATCTTTGGAGCTAGATTGTAGTGTAAACCCTCCAATAGCTCCATGTTCAGCAAGATTAGTGTAGTAGGAATCTACGGCATTATCTAAACTCACTTGAACATCGTTAATAAGCTGCTGCTTATTAATTTTATAATTTTTATAATTCCAATACACTTGTATACCAATTGTGCTTAGTATCACAATGAGAACAACATAAAGCAACCAATTATATCGATTATCATTCATAGGTCAAAAGTAAATTTTAAAATTAATTAATACTAATCGCTTAACACACGTTAACAGTTGTTAACTATAAGTGCTTATTTTTTTCCTCATATTTGCATCAGTTATAATTAAAAAATAAAAAAAATGACAAGAGTAGCAACAGTATTTTTAATCGCAATTACATGTGTGATTTCCGAGAGTTATGCCCAAGATTTTCAAGGGGTTGCAACCTATAAAACCCAGCGGAAGTTAGACATCAAAATGGACAGTACTCAAGTAGGTGGTGTGCAGGATCAAATTATGGCAATGCTTAAAAAGCAGTTTGAAAAAACCTATACTTTAACCTTTAATAAAGCGCATTCTATTTATAAAGAAGAGGAGTCTCTTGCGCCTCCGTCTATGGGAGGCTCCATGGTTATTGTTAGTGGAATGGGCGGTTCTGGAGAGTTGTATAAAAACACCAAAGAGCAGTATTATGTTAGACAAAGTGATTTGTTTGGAAAGCTTTTTCTGATTGAAGACAAATTGAAAGAAACCGACTGGAAACTCCATAGCGATACTAAAAATATTGGCACATATTCCTGTTACAAAGCGACCACGGAACAAGAACAAGATGCTTTTAAATTAGATGAAGCGGATACTTCAGGAAAAACTACCACCACCGTCACGGCATGGTACACCCCACAGATACCAGTGAGTAATGGCCCAGATGAATTTCAAGGACTTCCAGGCCTCATCTTAGAATTAAGCTATGATTCTCAAACTATTTTATGTAGTAAAGTGACGTTAAACCCAAAAAACAAAACAACAATAAAACCTCCTACAAATGGGAAGTCAGTAACACAATCAGAGTTTGATACCATTATGACTAAAAAAATGAATGAAATGGAGTCTCAATACAATGATGATGATGATGAAAATTCGTTTAAGATTGAAATTGGAGGTTAGATTTTGTTGCATTTTAAGAGATGTTAATTAAACTATATGTAGTTTCGTAGGTCTATATAATAGATATTTACTTAATATTTTGTGATTATGATTCTTACAAAAAGAGGTTTCCAAATAGTACTTTTGTTGATGTTTGTTTCAATAACAACCACTGCTCAGGACTTTCAAGGAAAAGCCTATTATTTCTCGAAAACGTCGGTCGATATGGCTAACATAGGAAATCGCCAAATGAGCGTAGATCAAAAAAAACAAATTGCTGACCGCATGCGGAGCATGTTCGAAAAAACCTATGTTTTGACGTTTGATAGAGAAGCTTCAACTTATCAAGAAGAGGAGGTTTTACAGGCGCCAACAAGCCAACGCGGATTTGGAAGACGAGGACGTAATTTTTCTGGAGGAATGCAATATAAAAACATCAAATCTCAGCAGATTCTTCAAGATCAAGAATTTTTCGGAAAACAATTTCTGATTACAGATTCCTTGTCCAAGCTCGATTGGAAATTAGGAACTGAAACAAAACAAATAGGTCAATACCTCTGTATGAAAGCCACCACCACAAAAAAAGCGGATGCTTTAGATTGGCGGACTATGCGAAGTCGAAATCGTTCTCAGACGGCCGCTATTAAAAAAGATTCTATAACAACAGCAATTACGGATGAAATCGAAATTCCAAATGAAATTGAAGTCACAGCTTGGTATACACCACAGATTCCTGTAAGCCAAGGGCCAGGAGATTATTGGGGGCTTCCGGGGTTAATTCTCGAAATTAATACTGATAAAACCATTATTCTATGTTCCAAAATTATAATGAATCCGGAACAGAAAGAGGCCATTGAAGCGCCTCAAAAAGGCCAGTCGATTTCGCGAACAGAGTATAACGACACGGTTAAGAAAAAAATGGAAGAAATGCGCACCATGTATGAGGGTCGCCGTAACAAACGCAGAAATTAAGGCGTCCAAATTAACGAAAGATTTATGAGATATTATATTACAGTTATTTTCCTTTGCATGAGTGTTATTGGAATTTCCCAAGTGAAGTTAGAAGGTATTATTAAAGACAGTCTTGGAAGCCCTTTAGAACTAGCCAATATTATTGCGATTAATAAGGCTACCAAGACCTTAGATTCCTATGGAATTACTAACGACGTCGGTCGGTTTCGTTTGGATTTAAAAAAGAACACCCTCTATACGATTCAAGCCAGTTATATTGGAATGAAATCTTTAGACGAGGGACTCGAGACAAAAGAAGTTAATATAAATAAAGACTTCACACTTTTTGTAGATAATTCTTTAGACGAAGTTGAATTGGTTTATGAGATGCCTGTCACCATTAGTGGTGACACCTTGGTGTATAATGCCGATTCCTTTAATACGGGCACTGAACGAAAATTAGAAGACGTATTGAAAAATTTACCTGGCGTCGAAATTAACGATGATGGTCAGGTCGAAGTAGAGGGTAAAGTGGTGAATAAATTGATGGTTGAAGGCAAAGATTTCTTTGATGGCGACACCAAATTAGCCACCAAAAACATTCCGTCGAGTGCCGTAGATAAGGTGCAGGTTTTAAAAAATTATTCCGAAGTTGGGCAGCTAGGAAGTGTGACCAATAACCAAGATAACATCGCAATAAACATCAAGTTAAAAGAGGGGAAGAAAAATTTCTGGTTTGGAAATGTGACTGTTGGAGCGGGAGATTCAGAAGTAAACTCATTGTATTTAGCCCAGCCAAAACTATTTTATTACAGTCCAGAATACAGCGTTAATTTTATAGGAGACTTAAATAATATTGGAGAGGTTGCCTTTTCGCGACGGGACTATTTTAATTTTTCGGGCGGCTTTCGATCCCCAAGTCAAAGCAGTGGGACAAGCTTGAGTTTAGGCAATAATGACATCGGATTTTTATTGCTTCAAAATAACCGCGCTAAAGACATCAATACAAAGTTTGGCGCTGCCAATTTTAGTTGGTCGCCAAAAAAGACCTTAGATATTGGTGGGTTTGCTATTTTTTCAAACAGTAAAAATGAATTACAAGAAAATAGAAGTGTAGAGTATACAGATGCACCTGCTGGGTTTTCAGATGAGGACACGGAAAGTAATACCACCCAGGACAACGATTTAGGCATGCTTAAGTTGACCACGAAGTATCAGCCAAACGCTAGCAATCAGCTCGAGTATGAAGCCCTTGGAAACATGTCAAAAAGTACACAAGACCAACGTTTCAATTCTTCTTTAAACGGCGATATAAATCAGTTGGAAACCACCAATCCATTTAGCTTTAATCAGAGTTTGAATTATTATTACACGTTGAACGAGACCAATATTTTTGCATTCGAAGCCCAGCATCTCATCAAAGATGAAGATCCTTTTTATAATGCCATTCTTGAGGATAAAGCGAATTATGAAGACACCGCTAACACCCTTGGTTTAGACGGCGCTCAAGTGGATTATAACTTTGGTCAGGATAAACGCGTTCAATCCAATCAAGTAGATGCGAAACTCGATTATTGGAACATCTTAAATAAAAAAAGCAACATCAACCTGACTCTTGGAACTATTTTGAGTCATCAACAATTCGACTCTAATATTTTTCAATATTTGGACAATCAAACCCAAATTAGTCCAACACCTTCCATCGCTAATGGTGCAGCAACCAATGACATCGCCTATAGATTTTCGGATCTGTATTTAGGATTTCATTACCGCTTAAAATCTGGAAAATTCACGTTTACACCTGGTGTAGCGGCCCATGGCTATGCGATTTCAAACATGCAGACAGGCGTTAAAACTACCGATAATTTCTTCAGATTTTTGCCGGATATGAATGTCATCTTTCAAATTAAAAAAAGTGAAACTTTGAATTTAAATTACCGTATGCAAACGCAGTTTACCGATGTGTCGAAGTTTGCGAGTGGCTTAGTGCTTAATAATTATAACTCACTATTTTCGGGATCACCCGATTTACAAAGTGCACTTTCGCATAATATCAATCTAACGTATTACAGTTTCAATATGTTTAATTATACCAATGTGTTTGCCAACATCAACTATAACAAAAGTATTGATAACGTTAGAAATGTATCTGCATTTGTGCCCGAGAGTGTGATTCGCGTGTCCACGCCTTTTAATTCTGATTTTGCTGATGAAACCTTAACGGCTAGGGGGCGGTTTCAACGCACGTTTGGACGGTTGAGAGCATCGGTCAACGCCAATTTTAACTACTCAAAATTTAATCAATTTGTCCAGCAAATGCCATCGCTTAATGAGCGTTTTACGCAAACGTATCGCGTACAATTACGAACCAATTTTAAAACAGCGCCGAATATCGATTTAAGTTACAAGCACTCTATTCAGGATAATAATTTAGGGAGTAACGTCACTAAGTTTTTCACAAAAAGCCCCTCTATTGAAGTGGATGCGTTGATTTTAAAAACGTTTACCTTTAAAACCGATTTTTCTTACAACGATTTTAGTGACGAAGACCGCACGATTAATACCTACGAATTTTGGAATGCGTCTTTATCCTACCGGAAAGACGAAGATGCCAAATTTGAGTACGAGATCAAAGCGACCAACTTGTTAGACACCCGTTCTCAAAACCAGAGTAGTGCCTCAAACATTTCGGTAAGCGCGACAGAATACTTTATCCAACCGCGTTATGTGACCTTTCGAGTCCGTTACGAGCTGTAACTAACACCGAGCTATTAAACTAAAAAACCCGACTATGGGTCGGGTTTTTTTGACTAACTAACTTCTAACAAATTATATTTAAGGAATTGTCAGGTATTTACTTTGTTGTAGTAATACAAAAAAAGTTAAAGTGTCTATTGCATTTGCCTTTCGAGTTTAAAAGACCAAAAACCCTGTGACCCATCTGCTGTTATGATTTCAATGTCTAAGTCTAATATGTTTCCATTTTCTGAAAGAGTTGCCATATACGTAATTGAATTCGCTGCCTGCTCAGGACTGAGTAGTTCTGGACCATTAACAACTTTAGCCAATCCTAGGTATGCTCCAACCCCATTAATTGTAATCGTTCCATCTGCATCATTATAAGTATAAGTTGCGGTTGCTGTTCCATCGTGAGGCGCAACTGGTGTTCCGCACTCATTTATCGTACCTTG
>JAQXBT010000012.1 GCA_029252265.1 Flavobacteriaceae bacterium
ATTGGTCAAAATGATTCCCGAGTGATATTGATGTGTTTTTGTTCATTTTGATACTAATTTAATTCAAATATACCAAAAATTGGTATTAATACAAAATTTTTCTCAAATTGCGTAGAACGTGTTTGTGTATGATTTCGTTGCGTGTTTCAGCAACTAATTTAGCAAATACAAACCGAATAGAAAATCCGCGAGGATTTTCGTAAGTAAGCCAGTACTAGCAATGAATTATACACGTTGTTGCCCACAGTTTTTTTATTCCAGCATCCAGTTTATCAAATCTTTTTCATCAACTATTGCCCAAGAGTGCGGATGTCTTTCTCCATTTGCTCTATAGCCTCGATTTTCTGTTTTCATCAATTTGATATTATTATTTCCAAATTCTCTTCTTAATTTTTCCGATAGTTTTTGAAAATAAAAAGCGTTTAAATCTTCATAATCGTTTTTTCGCTGTTCGCTCCACCATTTTAAATCGGGTTCTGTGTAAAGTCTTATTTTTATTTTTTCTAATCCTTTTAGATTGTCAATGTTTTGTGTTTCAAAGGTAAAAGGCGAATTCTGTTCGTAATTAGCAATTCCGTTTACTGGTTTCCCAAATTCTTTGTCGAACAATTCCTTGAGGAACTTTGATTCTTGAGTTGAAGCTTCTGAAAAAATTGAGATTTAAATTCTTTTCAGCAGTTCGGTAAAGTCCCAAAAGGTCAATTGGTGAATCAACGATGAAAACACCTTTTGGTTGAATTTGACTTTTATTCTTTATGAGATAATCACTTATTAAAAGACTGACATTCCCACCGCTCGAAAATCCGCCAACATAAATGTTTTTTTTTGCTAAATTTTGTTCCTGAACTATTTTGATTAGACGTTCTGCTAAATCTTGTTTTTCGTTTTCGTTTAGATATAGTTTTTGATTAAAATTCATAGCCAAAACCGAAAAACCTTTACTTACACTAATGTCGGCTATCTTAAATTCGCTAAATGTGTTTTCCGCATCGCAAGGATAGCAAGGAAACAAAATCAATAATCCGCTTTGGTTTTCAGCTTTGATTAGTTGAAATTCTGAAGTTTTTATGATTTCAGATGCTGGTTTATCAGTCTGATTGTTTTTCTCTGTTTTTCCTTTGCAGGAAATAACTATTAAAGCTAAAATTATGATGTATCTCTGCATTTCTTAAATTGTGGGCAACTGGTTATATGGAGAATAAACTTCCTATTTGTAGGGCTCTATTCCCCGATAATAGGAACTTTTGTTCTCGTTTATCATTTTCTAAAGTCTGCATTCTTTTTTTAAGTTGCGCTCATTCAGCGCAAACGTAAAGGGTATTAAAAACGCGATGTAAATCAAAATCTTTCTTTTTCACATACCATGTGCTTAAAGTCTGACTCCAACCGCTATTTTCAATTGTTTTGACACACGCTATAAGTACTTTATCATAAGAAAACTGAATCACAATAATGGATTCATTCCTCAAAATATCCGGTCTTAATAGTATGTTTTTCATTCAATTTTGCACTCATGATGAACCCTTTTCATTTTTGTAAGCGAGTCACAGCTTCGCTAGTGAAAGTCCCATTTATCGTATCATTCAATCAAATCGGTTTATGAAGATTCAGATTTGGGGACCAAAATCATTATAAACTTAAAAAATAGTTTGTAAAACCCAAAAAAATCATCAAATTTTAACATAAATAATTGATAATGTTTAACTTAAAATTTAAATAGTAAAACAAAATTGAATTAAAACACAAATCGTGCGATGATTTTCATTTTAAAATCCGTAGATAATTTTGTTCATAATTAAAATAATTTACAGGCTTCAAACGCCTAAATAGTTTTATATTTAGAGTTCTATTTTTTATTTCATAACACACCTATGTATTTAATCTTTGATACCGAAACAACTGGTTTGCCCAAGCGTTGGAAAGCGCCCATTACCGATGTTGATAATTGGCCTCGTTGTATTCAAATTGCCTGGCAATTGCACGACGATATGGGGCGTTGTGTCGAGCATCAAGATTATCTAATTCGTCCGGACGGCTTCAATATTCCGTATGATGCCGAAAAAATTCACGGCATCTCCACCGAATTGGCTGCCGAGCAAGGATTGCCATTGCATGAGGTGTTAGAATTGTTTAATACCGCCCTTTCCAAAACCACCTTTGTGGTTGGGCAAAATGTGGGCTTCGATTTAAATATTATGGGCTGTGAGTTTCACCGTTTGCAAGTTCAATCGCCTTTAAATCAACTCCCCGTTTTAGATACTTGTACCGAAAAAACAGCGTCCATGTGTCAAATCCCAGGCGGACGTGGCGGAAAATTTAAGCTGCCCACACTGACGGAATTACACCAGTTTTTATTTCATAAACCCTTTGGTGAGGCGCACAATGCCACCGCCGATGTGGAAGCCACTACCCGTTGTTTTTTGGAATTAATCCGTCGTCAGGAATTCACGATTGACCAGCTTAAAGCGTCAAATGACTATTACCAACAATTTCAAACGGAACATCCCGCGGAAATCGCCCCGATAGGTTTAAAACATATCAATCTTAAAAACGAATCGGCCAAAATAGCGGCGCGCATTCAACAAGAAAAAGAAGCGGTCACACCGCAGCAAATCACCACAGAAGTTCCAGACATTCTGAACGATGCGCAAGTCGTCCATTTGCATAACCATTCGCAGTTTTCGGTACTACAATCGACCATAAGCATTAAAAATTTAGTAGCGGCTGCCTCCGATAATGAGATGCCAGCCGTAGCGATTACCGATCATGGAAATATGATGGGTGCCTTTCATTTCGTCAAAGAAATAGGCAATTATAATAGAGAGGTTCGTCAAAAAAATAAAGATGCAGAAGCCGCTAATGAACCTGCGGATGCTCAAGAAATTAAAGGGATCGTGGGTTGTGAGTTTTTCGTCTGTGAAGACCATACCAACAAGTCCCAGAAAGACAATGGCTATCAAGTCGTGTTTTTAGCAAAAACCAAAAAAGGCTATCACAATTTAGTAAAAATGTCGTCCAAGGCTTACACCGATGGCTTTTATTATTTACCACGAATAGACCGCACCATCGTCGAAACCTATAAAGAGGATTTAATCGTTCTGACTGGGAATTTATATGGCGAAGTGCCTTCCAAAATATTAAACGTTGGCGAGCGCCAGGCCGAAGACGCCCTTTTGTGGTGGAAATCCATATTTGGCGCCGATTTGTATGTGGAGCTGATGCGTCACAATCAAGAAGATGAAGATCGGGTGAATCCGGTGTTGATCACGCTTGCTCAAAAGCATCAAGTAAAATTAGTCGCGACCAACAATACCTATTATGTTGATCAGGAAGACGCCAATGCACATGATATTTTACTCTGTGTAAAAGATGGCGAAAAGCAAGCCACACCCATTGGACGGGGGCGTGGGTATCGCTACGGACTTCCCAATCAAGAGTATTATTTTAAGTCCTCTGAGGAAATGAAATCGCTTTTTAAAGATGTTCCGGAAGCGATTGTAAACATTCAAGAGGTGGTCGATAAAATTGAACCTTTTGAACTAGCACGAGACGTTTTGCTTCCTAAGTTTGACATTCCTCAAGAATTTGTAGCACCCTCGGATGCGATTGATGGCGGTAATATAGGTGAAAATGCGTATTTGAGACATTTGACCTATATCGGAGCCGAAAAACGCTATGAAACCCTAACCGATAAAATTAAGGAACGCCTCGATTTCGAATTAAAAACCATTCAAAATACAGGGTATCCAGGGTATTTTTTGATTGTAGAAGACTTTATTCGTGTGGCCAGATCCATGGATGTATCGGTGGGCCCTGGTCGGGGGTCAGCTGCCGGTTCGGTGGTTGCCTATTGTCTGTGGATCACCAATATTGACCCCATTAAATACGATTTACTTTTTGAGCGTTTCTTAAATCCAGACCGTGTGAGTATGCCCGATATTGATATCGATTTTGATGATGAAGGTCGTGGTCGTGTGATGGATTATGTGATTCAAAAATATGGTGCCAATCAAGTGGCGCAGATTATTACGTACGGAACCATGGCGGCTAAATCGTCGATTCGAGATACGGCCAGAGTGTTGGATTTACCCTTAGGAGATGCCGATCGGATCGCGAAGCTAATTCCGAACATGGCCAAGCTGAATAAAATTTTTAATACCTCCGAAAAAGAGCTCAAAGCAAAGTTCAGATCGGAAGATATGGAGCTGATTAATCAACTGCTTAATTTATCCGATGGAGAGGACTTGGAAGCTGAAACCATTAATCAAGCACAGGTGCTTGAAGGATCGCTTAGAAATACAGGAATTCACGCCTGTGGAGTAATTATTACGCCTGGAGATATCACTAATTATGTGCCTATTGCTACCGCTAAAGATTCGGATCTGTATGTGACCCAGTTTGATAACTCTGTGGTGGAAGATGCGGGGCTTCTAAAAATGGATTTTTTAGGACTGAAAACATTAACTCTTATAAAGGATACCGTTAAAATTGTAAAAGCCAAACATGACATTACACTAGATCCTGATAATTTCCCATTGGATGATGAATTGACGTATGAGTTGTTCCAAAGAGGGGAGACGGTTGGCGTTTTTCAATATGAATCGCCAGGGATGCAGAAACATATGCGAGACTTAAAACCGACTGTTTTTGCCGATTTAATTGCCATGAATGCGTTGTACCGTCCAGGACCAATTGAGTACATTCCGAGTTTTATTCGCCGAAAACAAGGCGATGAAGAAATTAGTTATGACCTTCCAGAAATGGAAGAATATCTCAAAGAAACTTATGGGATTACAGTCTATCAAGAGCAAGTGATGTTGCTATCTCAAAAACTGGCAGATTTTACCAAAGGTGAAGCCGATGTTTTACGTAAGGCGATGGGTAAAAAGCAAATTTCGGTTCTCGATAAAATGAAACCGAAATTTATAAATCAAGCGGCCGCCAAAGGCATGGCAGCTGATAAATTGGAGAAAATTTGGACGGATTGGGAAAAATTCGCCAGTTATGCCTTTAATAAATCCCACTCCACTTGTTATGCTTGGATAGCCTATCAAACGGCGTATTTAAAAGCGCATTATCCTGCTGAATACATGGCAGCGGTATTGTCCAATAATATGAACGATATCAAGCAGGTTACATTCTTTATGGAGGAGTGTAAACGCATGAAATTAAATGTATTAGGGCCCGATGTGAATGAGAGTTATTATAAATTTTCGGTCAACCAAAACAATGCCGTTCGCTTTGGAATGGGCGCCATAAAAGGTGTGGGGCATGGGGCTGTTAAAACCATTGTTGAGGAACGAAAAAATGAAGGGAATTATAAGTCTATTTTTGATTTAGCAAAACGTATCGATCTTAGAGCCGCCAATAAAAAAGCATTTGAAAATTTGGCTAATGCGGGCGGATTCGATTGTTTTCCAAATACCCACCGTGCCCAGTATTTTCAGGATGAAGGCGATGGGGTTACCTTTTTGGAAAAAACCATTAAATACGCCAATCGATTTCAAGAAAATAAAAACTCGTCACAAGTCAGTTTGTTTGGAGAATCGAGTGATGTTCAGATTGACGAGCCCGAAATTCCGCCTTGTGAAACCTGGGGCACCATGGAAAAATTAGCTCGTGAAAAAGAAGTGGTGGGGATCTATATTTCTGGCCATCCCTTAGATGATTTTAAGCTCGAAATGCAGAATTTCTGTAATGGTGATATTTCAGTTTTTAGAGATATGCCAACCTTTATAAATAAAGAAATTTCCTTTGGTGGTGTCGTCACAGATGTACAGCATCGCGTAAGTAAACAAGGAAAAGGCTGGGGCACGTTTTCCATCGAAGATTATATGAATACCCACGAATTTCGGATTTTTGGTGAAGAGTATTTGAAGTTCAAACACTTTTTGATGCCGAATAATTTTGTCTTTGTACGAGCCTTAATTCGAGAAGGATGGACCAATAGAGATACTGGTGCTAAAGGCGATCCACGATTGCAATTTAATAGTTTTCAGCTGCTTCACGACATCATGGAATCCTATGCCAAAAAACTTTCGATTCAATTAAATATTAAAGAAATTTCCGAAGAGAAAGTACAAAGCATCAAAGAACTTTTGCAAATGCATTCGGGAAATCACAACTTAAAATTTGTCATTTATGACGATGATGAGGAGTTAAAATTAGAAATGAGTAGTCGCTTGCAAAAAATAAAAATCTCACAAGAACTCTTAGAAGAGCTCAAAGAACAAGAGGTGTTTTATAAATTAAATTAAGGGCGTATAATTTTCAACAATTTGATTATAAGCAAAACAAATCACAAGGGGTATTGATTTGGACAAATTTTTAATTAATTTTGTAGCTCAATACATAATAAATAGCATTTAAAATAAATAATATGGCATTAGAAATCACAGACGCAAATTTTGAAGAAACCGTCTTAAAAAGTACAAAACCAGTTTTAGTAGATTTTTGGGCAGCATGGTGCGGTCCGTGTCGAATGGTAGGGCCTATCATCGAAGAAATCAGTACCGAATACGGCGATAAAGCGGTAGTAGGAAAAGTAGATGTCGACGTAAATCAGGAATTTGCGGCTAAATATGGCGTGCGAAATATTCCAACCGTATTGGTATTTCAAAACGGTGAAGTCGTAGGACGTCAAGTAGGCGTCTCTCCAAAAAATGTGTATACCGAAGCGATTGACGCATTGTTGTAAACACTTCTTTTAAAAAAGAAGTTTAAAAAGGTTTGTCTTATTGACAAACCTTTTTTAGTTTAGGACCTATGGATATTCAAAAGGAATTACAGCAGGCCTCCGGGTTTTTAAACTTTGATTTATTAGCCAAATCCATTGTAGAGGGTTTTATTTCAGGCATGCATAAAAGTCCTTTTCATGGGTTTTCTGCCGAATTTGCCGAACATAAAATCTATAATAATGGCGAAAGTACTCGCCATATCGATTGGAAGTTGTTTGCCAAAACCGACAAATTGTACACCAAACGCTATGATGAAGAAACTAATTTACGGTGTCATCTGATTATCGATAATAGCAGCTCGATGCACTATCCAAAATGCGAACAGCCTTCTATTGGTCATTTAAATAAAATTAGTTTTTCGGCCTTAGCTGCTGCAGCTATGATGCAGCTTTTAAAAAAACAACGCGATGCCGTCGGTTTAAGCGTCTATTCAGATGCCATCGACTCCTATGCCCCAGAAAAGGGGAGTGAGCGCCACCATCAAATGCTTATGAACCGTTTAAACACGGTTGTGAGCCGTCCTCAAAAAGAGGTGGGAACCCAAACGTTTGAAGTCTTACATCAAATCGCAGAAAAAATGCACCGTCGTTCGCTGATTTTTTTGTTTACAGATATGCTTCAGCCCGACCAAGATGCCCAAAAACTATTTGAAGCATTGCGCCATTTGAAACATAATAAGCACGAATTGGTTTTATTTCATGTGTATGACAAGGCCACAGAATATAATTTTAAGTTTGATAACACCCCAAAACGCTTTGTGGATGTCGAGTCTGGAGGGTCAGTTGATATATATCCAGAAGCATTACAAACCAATTATGAAGCTGCTATAGCATCCTATTTCAGCGACTTACGTTTGAAGTGTGGGCAGTACAAAATCAGTTATGTTGGTGTCGATATTCAAGAAGGTTTTGATAAAATCTTGACAACTTATATGGTGGAGCGACAGAAATTTATTTAATTTTTTATTTATGTTAAAAATAAAGTAAAAAATAGTTGTGTAATGAAAAATGCAGTGTATATTTGCAACCGCAATAACGCAACGGTTTGGTAGTTCAGTTGGTTAGAATACCTGCCTGTCACGCAGGGGGTCGCGGGTTCGAGTCCCGTCCAGACCGCTAAGTGTTTTTAATTAAAAACAATAGTAAAAAAGATGTTGTGTTGTGATAATCAAATGATTATCCGTGGTTTGTGACAAAACCAGTGAGAAGCTTTCCTTAAAAGGAGGGCTTTTTTTATACCCAAAACTTTCAACTCCTAAAAGGTATCCCATTAGAGGTGCAACTTTTCTAAATTATCCTAATCAACTTTACGCTTCATTTACCATTTTAAACTTTTACCTAAAATGTAAGTCCAAACGTAACTAAAAGTTTTTATCGTATATTGAATAAATTTTAACAGCAAAGGTTCAACAAACAAAAGAGATGGCATCATTAAATTCTTCAACGTCAATTTTAGGGGTCAGAAAAGCCAAGCACTTACTTAGACGGAGTTGTTTCCAATATTCTAAAGCCGTTTTAGATCAGTTCGCAATGCTAACTCCCGAGCAAGCATTGGCTCAACTCACCGTAGAACCGACTGTTTTCTGGGAAGATCCATATGATATGAAAGTAAATTCTCAGACCGGTGTATCCGATGACTTTTGGATTCATACGCCTAACACAGTACCCTCAGATTTTCCTTTTGGACAGTTCCGAAAACGAGGAATAGTATCTGGATGGTGGTGGTATAATGCCTATAAACAAAACAACCTTAAGCATAAACTTATCTTTTTTTTACATACGACTTTTACGGTGTCAAAGGATAATGGCGTCGGGAAGTCTTCCTATTTTTATGACTATCTAAAGTTGCTAGAATTCTATGCTTTTGGAAACATTAAAACACTCGCCAAAAAAATTACCTACGACAATGGAATGCTAAATTATTTAGATAATACCACTAATAATAAAAACAATCCAAATGAGAATTATGCCCGCGAATTTCTTGAGCTTTTTACAATTCTTAAAGGGCCTCAAATAGGCGATGGGGATTACACGAATTACAACGAAACGGATATTCAAACAACCGCTAAAATCTTTTCTGGAATTAAAATGAAACCTAACAGAGACGTTATCGATCCCGATACGGGAATTCCAATGGGGTATGCCTTAGTTTCTAAGCATAATACGGATTCTAAAACGTTTAGTAATGCGTTTAACAATCAAACAATTGCAGGACAGTCCAATGAGGCTGGCATCAAACAGGAGTTAGACGATTATGTAGAAATGGTGTTTGCGCAAGAGGCAACAGCGAAGGCATATGTTAGAAAAATTTACAGGTATTTTGTAAAAAGTGAATGGGATCAAGAAGTTGAAGATGATATCATTAGTCCGCTTTCAGCTCAGTTGATTGCATCTGATTACAACTTGTTAGAAGTCCTTACAACGCTTCTAAAATCAGAACATTTCTATGATGAAGACGATTCAGATAGTTCAAATGAAATTATAGGAAGTATTGTTAAAAACCCGATTCAACTTTTAAGCGAAGCGTTGAGTTTACTACAAATTGATTTACCAAACCCAGCCGCAAGCAGTGCAAATCCGCCACTGACTTGGACCACCGACCACGAACATTTTTATAAATTTTATTTTAATTTTTGCTATTTCGGATATTTCGCTGGTGCTGGAATGAATCCATTTTCGCCTGAAACAGTCGCAGGATATCCGGGGGATTACCAAACGCCCGACCTAGATCGTAGTTGGTTTTCGTCCAACACCATTATTTCAAGGTATAAACTTATAGAATGCTTTATTTCTGGAAAAAATAAAATTAGCAGCCCAAACACCAGCATTCGAGTGTTGTTTAACAGTGTCGATTATGTTCATAATTCTGGGAACTTTTCCTTAGCGAGTGATGCTCAGACTTTAGTTACCGAGATTTCAGAACTGCTCTATTGCGAATCCATAGACCAAAGTAGAATCGACTATTTTATGACGGTCCTGAACGAATTGGATCCCTCATATTGGAACTCAGCTTGGATAAGCTACCTTCAAACAGGGGATGATGTGCAAGTCAAAATACGCCTCGATGCTCTATTTTCTAAAATGATTAATGCTCCAGAATTTCAATTGATGTAACTCGCAGACGAATGAAAAGAAGACAATTTATAAAACTATCATCAACGGCTTCCGCGATTGGACTTATGCCTTTTCAAGTGAATGCCTCTTTAAAATTAATGAATTCATTTTTTAATTGTGATGTCTCTAATAGAAAATTAGTTTTGATCGAACTCTCTGGCGGAAATGATGGACTTAACACGGTGATTCCTATCAGTGGTTTTACCGACTATCAAACCTTACGTCCAAACATTCATATTCCGTCATCTTTATACCTTCCTCTTAACCAGATTGACTCTAGTTTAGCAGGTACAAATCAAGATATTGCGTTACATCCTGCTCTTTCAGGGTTAAAAGATTTATATGCAGCAGATCAACTCAGAATTATTCAATCGGTAGGCTACCCATCTCAAAATAAAAGTCATTTTGCATCTCAAGATGTTTATGCCACTGGCAACGATGGTAGTAATTGGAATAATGGAAACAATAGTGGTTGGATTGGTCGTTTTATGGAGCAAACCTATGCTGACTTAATACCAGCAAACTATCCATTAGGAATTCAAATTGGATCACAAAACACAAACCTTGGATTTCATGGCATTGTCGAGCACGGACTGGCCTTAAATATCAATGGTCAAGATTCGGAAAATTTCTACTCTGTTTTGAGTGGTTTGGCAGGAAATCCCCCAGAAAATATTCCAAATTCACACTATGGAACAGAACTTCAGAATATAATAAACGTTGATGCACTTTCTAATCAATACTCTGAAATTATTTCTAACTCATTTAGTGCGGGATCAAACAGTGCGGCTACAACATACCCAGATACTGATCTTGCAGATCAACTAAAAACAGTCGCAAGACTGATGCGCGGCGGCATTCAGTCGAAAGTATTTATGGTTAAAATAAAGGGATTTGATACGCATAATGATCAAAACCAAGCTTCAGGTGATGTGCAAGGAAAACACTATGAGTTAATGTCAGAATTATCGGGAGCCATTGAAGCATTTATGTCAGATTTGAATTCCGACAGTTTAGCGGATGATGTTTTGGGAATTACTTTCTCAGAATTTGGAAGAAAAGCCCAAGAAAATGGAAGTTTAGGAACGGATCATGGGGAAGTTGCGCCTGTTTTTGCTTTTGGAAAGCCGGTTAAAAGTGGAGTTTCAGGGGTAAATGTTGATTTGAGTGAAGCGGTTTCATCTAATAATTTTCAAATACAATCGGTTCAACATGACTATAGGCAAACTTTTGCAACCATTATGCAAGATTTCCTAGGCTCTAACGATGCCATGGTAGACGCCACTTTTGTAGGAAATATGAACAGTGAAAGCTTTACAGATTCAAAAATCCCAGAGCTGATTAAATCAGAATTTTTGGTCCCTGAAAGTTGCTACGATGGCAGTTTAAATGTTCCGAACGAAACACTGGCTGAATGGTCTGTATACCCAAATCCGTTTAAAATAGATTTCTTTGTGAAGTCCGAAAATCAACATTTAGAGACCGCGTATGAATTAAGAAATTACCTCGGACAACGCGTCCTTAGTGGGACTCTTGAGTTTATAAACGGAAACGCAAAAGTGCATACTCAAAATTTACAAAACGGACTCTATGTTTTAACGTTAACAAATGCGATAGAATCTTATGTTCATAAACTAATTAAGTATTGATTGTAAGAATTTCAAAAACAAAAAAGGCGACCTACTGGGCCGCCTTTTTTGATTAAGCTTTAATACGAAGTTTAGAATTTATTTATTCTTTTGTGAAATCAAATGATTGACCATCTACGTCTAGTTTAAATCCATTTTTCTCGTCATTAAATTGAAGCTGAAGTCTAGCCTCTTCCATGACAAATTCACCACCCCCTTCATTTTCTAGAGGTAATGAAGGTTGACCCTCAAGTTGTAATTCGAGGACGCCATTATTTTCAGCAACAGTAATTTTCATCGGAAACACAGGGGAGCTGTAGTTGCCTAAATATTCAGTCAAGATCTCTACACTTCCGGTACCATCAGTGGCTTTCCATTTATTGTTTTTTGAATTTGAGTCAGGTAAAACATAATCAGGATCAATAACCACTTTTGATAATTTTTCCGTTGAATCATGTTTGAAGGTCCATGAGGTGTTACGCTTCCAAATTTCAACTGGAAGTGTTTGTCTTGTGACCTCACCACTTTTTGTTTTGAATTCAATCACTACAGGCATTGGCATTTTTTCTAAGTTTTCAATAGTAATAAGAGCCCCTTGTGTTGGGTCGTTTTTCACATATTTAACTTCGGTAATGGCTTGATCCAGTTTCCAGCTGTTTACAAACCAACCTCTCCAAAACCATCTTAAGTCTTCACCAGCTACATTTTCAATGGTTCTGTAGAAATCATCTGGAGTCGGGTGTTTGTACGCCCAACGGTTAATGTAGGCCGTAAAAGCTTCATCAAAACGTTCTGGGCCTAAAATGTGTTCGCGTAATAGTGATAAACCAGCTCCTGGCTTATAATATGCTAAAATCCCTAAGTTTTTTTCTTTTAAGTTGTCTGGGGACGTATATACGGGCTCTAGATTTTCATTAACGAGTAAACTTGAAAAACGGTGCATATTTCTTTCTGGATCTTTATATTCTCCATCATTAAAAGCAGCGCTACTTAGTGAGTTGATAAACGTGTTGAAACCTTCATCCATCCAAGCGTGTAAACGTTCGTTAGAACCGACAATCATTGGAAACCAAATGTGTCCAAATTCGTGATCGGTAACACCCCATAAAGCAGCAGTTTTAGAATCATAATTACAAAATACAATTCCTGGGTATTCCATCCCACCTTCATTTCCAGCAACATTAATGGCTGCAGGATACGGGTATTCAAGCCATTTTTCGGAGTAATGTTCAATAGAGGCTTTGGTGTATTCTGTGGAGCGTGTCCAGGCATCTTGTCCTACACTTTCTACAGGGTATGCAGACATGGCTAAGGATGGTTTTCCGCTAGGTAAGTTGATACGTGCTGCATCCAAAATAAAAGAAGCAGAGGACGCCCAAGCGACATCTCTAGCATTTTCAATTCTAAACTTCCATGTTAAGGTTGAAGTACTCGTTGGTCTTGAATTCGGATCAGTGACTTCAGCCTCCGTTCGAATCATGACCGTGGCATCACTAGTTTTTGCTTTTTTCAATCTATTTTGTTGTTCAGCCGTGTAAACTTCAGACGGGTTTAAAAGCGCGCCAGAACAAACAACAAGGTGACTTGCAGGGGCTGTAATGTTAACATCAAAAGTTCCATATTCTAGATAGAATTCGCCAGCACCAAGGTAAGGAAGAGTATTCCATCCGCTTACATCGTCATAAACAGACATCCTCGGATACCATTGTGCAAGTGTGAAAATACGACCGTTTTCGGTTTCAAGAACGCCCATTCGATCTGACCCATAATCTGGTGAAGTAAATGAGAAATCAATTTTTATTCTTACAGAACCACCATTTGCCTCTAAGGCTTTTGGAAGGTTAATTTTCATACGAGTGTCAATAATTGAGTAAGACGCTTCAACTTCTGTAAAACGTCTGCCATTTTTGTAAAGAAGTTTGATGGTATTGATACCATAACCACCATCAAAATCTTGACCTTTAGCGCCGTTTCTGCTTCCCCGTATTGGGATAATTGCATTACCACGAGAATCTTTTTTAAATAAATTTTGATCCAATTGCATCCATAAAAACTCTAGAGTATCTGGACTGTTGTTGGTATAGGTAATAATTTCAGATCCTGAAATTTCTTTAGTCGTTTCATTTAAGTTTACGTCGATTGAGTAATCGGCGCTATTTTGCCAATAGGCATGGCCTGGTTTGCCACTTGCAGAGCGGGTAGCAGTGCCGTTTTTACTGTAAAAATCGTGCCCAAAAGCATCGTTGTAGTTGTAGTTAGAAGGTTCTTTCTCTTGCGCTATAACAGCAGTAGATAGGAGAAATAAACCACAAAATAGAATGGATACATACTTGTTCATAGTAAAATAAATTTTAAGGATTAGTTTGTGAAATTAATATAAATTAAAAATAAATTGATCAAAATTTTTGTTAAAAGCGATTTCCCGTTAAAAGACCACAGATTTGTGATCCCAAAGAATAGAAATAAAAAGTCCGAAATAGATCACAGCCACGATAAATTTTATAAATGCGGAGGTTAAAAACCCGAGTAAACTTCCAAACGCTGCTTTAACGGCTGTTTTGCTATCTGCCTTGTTTAATAGCTCGCCAATAAGGGCTCCTAAAAAAGGGCCTACAATAATTCCGCCAGGAATTGGAGCAAGTATTCCAATCACTAATCCAACGGTAGTACCAATCATCCCAGCTTTTGATCCGCCAAATTTTTTAGTGCCTATGGCTGGAATAATGTAATCTAAAATCCAGATTAAAATAGCGAAAATGAGTGTGATTATTATGATTTTCTGACTGACACCAATGTTTGGGATAAAATACAATATCAAGAGTCCGACCCAACTCGTAAGGGGGCCCGGTAATACAGGAAGAAAACTTCCAATGATTCCTAAGATCATTAGGAATGCAGCAATACAAATTAAAAAAATGTCCATAGGCTTATTTATATTAGACTCAAAACACCGTTCAATGTTACAAAAAATTTAACAGATTGTTAAAAGAATAAAAAAGTCATTTTACTTTCAAAAGACTATTTTTGTCAAAATTATTGAATTATGAAATCCCTTTCTGAACTTATCGAGTTATTAACTCTCGAAAAAATTAACGATCACACTTTTATTGGTAAAAATTATAAAGCGCCTTGGGGGCGCGTATTTGGGGGGCAAGTTTTAGCGCAGTCGCTATATGCAGCCTATCAAACTGTCCCAGAAGATCGAATTGCACATTCCATGCACGCGTACTTTATTTTGGGTGGAAATATTGATATTCCGATAAAATATGAAGTGGATGTGATTAGGGATGGTGGAAGTTTTACGACACGTCGGGTGGTTGCATTTCAAAATGAAAAGGCCATTTTTAATATGTCGGCATCCTTTCAACTAAAACAAAAAGGGGTTGATCACCAGATTTCAATGCCCAATGTATTTCCACCTGAAAAATTGATGGATAGCCATGCACAAATTGAAGAATTTAAGGACGTCATCCCAGATACTTATAAACGCTATAAGTCTTTTTTACCAAAAATTTTTGAATTCAAACCAGTCGATAATATGCTAACGAAGTTGGTTAAAAATAGCCCGCCTTTTGATAATATTTGGTTTAAAACTTGCGAAGATGTTGCAACAAACACCCCACTTCAACATCAGTTACTAGCCTATGCATCTGATTATAATATCTTACGTCCTGCATCAATGCCACATCGCGAGTTTTTGAATACTAAAGAAGTGTTTTACACCAGTTTAGATCACGCACTTTGGTTTCATAGAGATTTTGATATTAGCGATTGGCTTTTGTATGCAATAGATAGCCCGAGTGCCTCAAATTCAAGAGGATTTTCTCGAGGGAGTATTTTTGATTCCAAAGGCAACTTAATCGCTTCAGTCGCACAAGAAGGATTGATGCGTATATTAAATAATGGGTCAAAACCAGGGACTATCTAATTCGAAATAGTTTATTTACTTCTTCCTCAAACGTGTCAAAATCTGCTTTTTCGGAAACCAATACTAGAGCTTTGTCTACGATTTTTGACACAATATGGTAGTCAATTCCGAGTCCGATAGCCAACTTGGATAAAATTTTCACTTCATCCTCATTTTTGATATGATCCAAATGAACCATTCGCGCTAAATCATAAAGGCGTTCAATACGTCTTTCTTGAGTTGTTGGCGGGTTGATGGGATGCGTTTCATAATCTTTTAAAATGGTAGCATAGCTTTCTTTTGAAATATCTAAATTTCGAGCCAGCCGGTCTAAAAACGTTTTTTCTTCGTCGTTTATAGAACCGTCGCTCATGGCAACTCTAACCATGGAAGCAAAATGATCTTGGTTTCGTTTATTGAAACCACTACTAAATAAATCTGATATCGACATAAGTATTAAGTTTTGGGTATACAAACCTACATTTTTTTTAAATAATATTAAAGATTTTTTATGTTTTATAGCGCATAAATAAAGCCTACACACAAAGTATTATCCTATATTTACAAAAATTTTTTTTTTGAGTAAAATGATTCTTTCTCAGAGTTTTCAACAGTCTTTGGTTCATCAAAAACTGAGTGCTCTTATATCCAGTCCTAAAGAAAAAACACATTTGAAAGGCGCTTTAGGGTCGTCATTATCGTTTACGATTGCGAGTGTATTTAAAACATCGGATCAACCGTTTTTATTGATTTTTGATAACAAAGAAGAAGCAGCCTATCATCTGAATGATTTTGAATCTCTACTAGATGATAAAGAGGTTTTGTTTTATCCCGGAAGTTATCGAAGGGCTTATCAAATTGAAGAAACGGACAATGCCAATGTTTTGATGCGTGCAGAGGTACTCAGCCGGATTAATTCTCAAAAAAAACCAGCTCTAATTGTGACCTATCCAGAAGCACTTTTTGAAAAAGTACTGTCTAGGAAAGAACTCGAAAAATCGACGTTTAAAGTGGCTGTTGGGGAAACGCTTGTTCTAGATTTCTTTAATGAAGTTCTTTTTGAATATCATTTTAAAAGAGTTGATTTTGTAACTGAACCCGGAGAGTTTTCGGTTCGTGGTGGGATCGTAGATGTATTTTCATTTTCCCATGATCAACCCTATCGAATTGAGTTTTTTGGCGATGAAGTCGATAGCATTCGAACCTTTGATATTGAATCTCAGTTATCAATAAAGCCCTTAAAAAAACTTCAAATTATCCCCAATATTGAGCATAAGTTACGCACTGAAACCCGTCAAAGTTTTTTAGAATATAGTTCTTCAAATACAGTGATTTTCGCCAAAGATATTGTAGGGCTGTTATCGAAAACGGAAACGCTTCAAGAAAAAGCGATGGAAGCTTATGAGCAGCTTTCTAAAACCCTAAATCACAGTCGCCCAGAAGATTTATTTTGTACCCCAAGTCATTTTAAGACACAACTCTTAGATTTTTCGGTCGTTGAATTTGGAAGTACTGCCGTGTTGGCCACCAAAGTCGAAAACCAACTCAACGTTGAGGTCAGTCCACAACCGTCATTTAATAAGCAGTTTAATCTAATTATAGAGGACTTAAATTCACACCACGATTCAGGTTACAAAAATTATATATGTTGTTCGAATGCACAACAAGCGCAACGATTTTACGATATTTTTGAAACCGTAGATGAAGACGTTCAATGTCAAACCATTGTACTATCGTTATACCAAGGGTTTATCGATCATGATAAAAAAATTGTGTGTTATACCGATCATCAAATTTTTGAGCGGTATCATAAATTCCACCTTAAAAATGGGTTTTCCAAAAAGCAATCCATCACCCTTCAAGAATTAACAAAACTCGAAATAGGAGATTATATTACTCACATCGACCACGGAATTGGAAAATTTGGAGGTTTACAAAAAATTGATGTTGAAGGTAAAAAGCAAGAAGCCATAAAACTGTTTTACGGCGAACGCGATATTTTATATTTGAGTATTCATGCCCTCCATAAAATCACTAAATTTAATGGAAAGGATGGCAAGACTCCCAAAGTTTATAAGTTAGGGAGTAAAGCATGGAAAGTCTTAAAACAAAAGACCAAAACAAGAGTCAAAGAAATTGCGTTTAATTTAATTAAACTCTATGCAAAGCGGAAGCTCGAAACTGGGTTTCAATACAATCCTGATACCTCCATGCAACTCGAGTTAGAAGCCTCGTTTGTTTTTGAAGATACTCCCGATCAAGTGACGGCAACGGCCGATATTAAAGCCGATATGGAAAGTGAACGCCCGATGGATCGTTTGATTTGTGGGGATGTTGGATTTGGAAAAACAGAAGTGGCGCTAAGAGCCGCTTTTAAAGCGGTGGACAACGGCAAACAAGTGGCTGTTTTAGTTCCAACCACTATTCTTGCATTTCAACATGCTAAAACCTTTAAAGCACGTTTGAAAGACTTTCCCGTTACGGTGGATTATATCAACCGATTTAAAACAACAAAACAACGAAAAGAGACTTTAGAGAGTCTAGAGTCGGGTCGTTTAGATATCATTATTGGAACTCATCAGTTAGTTAATAAGTCCGTTGTTTTTAAAGATTTAGGGTTGTTGATTGTTGACGAAGAACAAAAATTTGGAGTCGCTGTCAAAGAAAAACTCAAAACACTCAAAGAAAATGTGGATGTGCTCACCCTCACTGCAACACCCATCCCTCGAACGCTACAATTTAGTTTGATGGCGGCTCGTGATTTATCGGTGATTACGACGCCACCACCCAATCGTTTCCCGATTGAAAGTATCGTGATCCGTTTGAATGAAGAGACCATCCGTGATGCCATTCAGTATGAAATTCAACGGGCTGGACAAGTCTATTTCATTCATAACCGTATCGAAAACATAAAAGAGGTTGCAGGGTTGTTACAACGCTTGGTCCCAGATGCAAAAATTAGGGTGGGACATGGGCAAATGGAAGGACGAAAACTTGAGCAATTGATGCTTGATTTTATGAGCGCAGAATTTGATGTTTTGGTAAGTACGACTATTGTTGAAAGTGGATTGGATGTGCCAAATGCCAACACAATTTTTATTAATAATGCCAATAATTTTGGGCTGAGTGATTTGCATCAAATGCGAGGCCGTGTGGGACGAAGCAATAAAAAAGCATTTTGTTATTTTATCACTCCCGATTTTCATGCCATGACCGACGAAGCACGCAAACGTATTTCGGCTTTAGAACAATATACCGCACTCGGAAGTGGATTTAATATTGCTATGAAAGATTTAGAAATTCGAGGAGCGGGTGATTTATTAGGCGGCGAACAAAGTGGATTTATTAATGATATTGGCTTTGAAACCTATCAGAAAATATTAAATGAAGCCATCGAAGAACTCAAAGAGACAGAATTTAAGAGTCTTTATAACGAAGATATAAATACCAAAGAATTTGTAAGAGATGTGACGATTGACACGGATTTCTCCCTCTTATTTCCAGATGATTACATCAATAATATCACGGAGCGATTAAGTCTTTACACCCAACTAAATACATTGAAAAACGAAGATGAGTTGCAGGAATTTGAACGCGATTTAATCGATCGTTTTGGAGCGGTGCCAACACAAGTTGTGGATCTTTTAGACAGTGTGCGTATAAAATGGTTGGCAACGACCTTAGGATTTGAAAAAATAGTATTGAAACAGCAAAAAATGGTTGGTTATTTTGTGAGTGATCAAGACAGTCGTTTCTATCAAAGTATTCATTTTTCAAAAGTCTTGCAATACGTACAAGAACACCCAAAATCTTGTACAGTCAAAGAAAAACAAATGCGTGTGGGACTGCGTTTATTGATGCGTTTCTCAACTATTAATTCGGTTCAGCAAGGGCTAGCTGCTTTAAAGCCTATTTTGGCATAACTATTGGTTTTCTTTTGAAGATGATTATATTTGAATCTGCAAAATCCTTAACCTCATGTTTAAACAATTTTTCTATTTTAGTGTAATACTCCCAATTTTAGGGTTTTCTCAACACCAATTAAAAGGCGTTTTCTCGCCTGCCAATGAATTTAAAGCGACCATGTTATACCACCTGTCAGAAGGCAACGCGACTTACATGAGTTATGGGACGGTCAATCCACAAGGAGAATTGCAAATTGAACTTGAGGCGTCTGCTCCATCAGGGATTTATAAGTTAGTGTATGCCTTGCCTCAAGCCGACCATAATTTTGAATTTATATACGATGCAAACCATGATGTTGTTTTCAATTTCAATATAGATTCTGGAGTTGAATTTATAAATTCTAAAGAAAATCAACTGTTTCAAACCTATACACAAGCCATAAACAACGCTCAAAAGGAATTGCTTCAAATGTATGCAAAACCTTCTATGGATTCCCGAGTTTACAAACGGCGTTCTCAAAAAGTCGATAGCATTCAAAAACGCTACACTTTACTGTCAAAAGGAACCATAGCAGCTCGTTTTATAAATGCCAGTCAACCCTATATAGCTGTCAAAGTTGAAAGTTCAGATTCATATACAAAAAATGTAAAAGCACATTATTTTGACGCGATTAATTTTAAAGATCAGGTGCTCCAAAATTCTAATTTTTTGATCGAAAAGTCCATCGATTATATCCTTCGGATGCACACTTCATCGACGCCTTTGCTACAGGACTATAAGACCAATATTGATACAGTTTGCCAGCAATTTTTGACCACCAAACCATCGTTTCAATTAACCAGTTTTGTCACTCTAAATGATTTATTGATTGAATTTAATCAAGAAACTGTGGCGTTATATCTAACAAAGACCTACATATTGCCATTGGCGATCCAATTAAAGAACCCCGAACAAATTGTGAAATCAAAAGATTTTATGCGGGTTGCTCTTGGAGTTAAAGCGCCTAATTTTGAGATTAACGATCAAACCTCTCTCTATGATCTAGAAGCTGCCGCTAATTATCTATTAATTTTTTGGAGTAGCGATTGTGGGCATTGTTTAAAGGAACTTCCTAAAGTCTATTCTTACCTGGCATCTCACCCCGAAAAAGACATTCAAGTGGTGGCGATTGGTTTAGAGAAAACGACTGAAAAATGGGAAAAAACCATCAAGATTTGGCCTGAGTTTATACATGTATTTGCAGATGGTAAATGGGAAAATAAACTTCCGAAACTGTATGCGGTCGAGGCTACCCCGAGTTATTATCTATTGGATGCCTCTAAAACTATTACCTCCAAGCCGTATCTTTTAAATGACCTTATGAATGTGTTGGATCAAAAATGATAAAATGCATTTTCGATATGGTCTATTTCTGGGGTTTTAGAAGACAGCACGATTGCAATAATATCAAACCGAACTTCCAGGTTTAAATCATTTGATATTACAAAATGATCGACCGCTTTAATGATGCGCTGTATTTGTGAGGTTTTAAAAATTCTTCTGGGGCTCCAAAGGCTTTGCTTCTCCGTGTTTTTACTTCAACAGCTACTAAATAGGTGCCTTTTTGAGCCAAAATATCGACCTCTGCTTTTTTAAAGCGATAGTTCTGTGCCAAAATTTTGTAGCCTTCCGAAATTAAAAAATCAAACGCCAAGCGCTCACCAAAAGCACCGAGATTATTGACGTCAGACATTGTAAACTTGTTTTATTTTTTTAAAAACTCATATTCACGCTCAACGATTGCTATACGGACTTTGTAGTGCTGATACCAGAGTTGTCGACCTTTTTCTTGAGCGTCTTTATGCGCCAAGTTTTCTTTCCATGTTTTGATGGCTACCAAATCGCGCCAATATGAAATAGAAATACCAATGTCTGAGCTAGCATCTTCCATCCCCAAAAACCCGTCTTGTTTGAGTGCAAGCTGATTCATGTGGGCATTCGTTTCAGCATAGTTGTCGTCGTTTTTAGTTCTAAGAGAGCTAAAAATAACCGCATAATAGGGTGGTGGAGGTGTGTTTGATAGCATAAAGAGAAACTTAAAAAGATGACTATAAATATAAGACCCCAATTTTTGATTTGGTCACATTCAGTTGAATCGTACGTCCAAAATAGAGGGCGCGGTTTTCAAATTCATGCCCTGCTGGGAATCCAAATCCTATAGGCACATCAATATCTTTAAGGACGTCTAAAATCAATGCTTCAATAGATTGGCCCCATGCTGGATTGTTGGTTTTAAGTTGACTTATATCGCCGATGATGACCCCCGCACAGTGGTCAAAATATCCTGCACGTTTCAAACTTTGTAACTGACGATCGATATGGTATTTATGTTCACCAATTTCTTCAATAAATATAATTTTCCCTTTGGTGTCAAGACTGGTTTTACTGCCCAATGTGGCTGTTAATAATGATAAGTTTCCTCCGACAAGCTGCCCAGAAGCAGATCCAGATACATTATTCGAATGCCCTTTAATTTCATAGCTTTTTAGCTGCCCAAAAAGGGCCGCTTTTAAAGTTTCAATTGAGGGTTTTATGGCCTCTTCATCGTCGGTTAGATTGATACACATCATGGCATGTAAACTCTCATAGCCTAAGTTGTTTAAGGCCGTGTGTAAGACCGTAATATCCGAATAGCCAATCACCCATTTGGGGTGAATTTTGAACCCTTTAAAATCTAAATCATCTACAATTCTAAGCGTCCCGTACCCCCCACGTGCACACCAAATCGCTTTGATGTTTGGGTGGTCTAAGGCTTTTTGTAAGTCGTTGCTGCGTTGGGCGTCTGTCCCTGCAAAATGATTGAACTTGGTTTGAAGATGATCCCCAAAAACAACGTTCAATCCCCAACTGCTTAAGAGAGTTTTCGTCTTTTGAATCACTTCGACGTCGTGTTTTAAAATGCCTGCTGGGGCTACGATGGCAACGGTGTCGCCAGTTTTTAAATAATGTGGACGGATCATTTCTAAGAATTTATGAGAGGTAATGGTTGTTGAGTGACGGTCTGCCATGGGGGTCGCATCTGAATTTGGGAGTAAAGCCAGTAAAAGGCACCAAAGTATCGATTTAAGAATCATTTTAAAGGGCTTTTTGTAAAGATAACAATTTCTCTAAAATTCTGTTTCAAATTGGACGTAATATTATGTATTTTTGTTCGCATAATTCACATACAATGTCGAAACGTTTTACCATTACCGCTGCCTTACCATATACTAATGGCCCCATTCATATTGGGCATTTGGCCGGGGTCTATGTACCCGCTGATATCTATGCACGCTACTTACGTTTAAAAGGGCATGATGTCGCTTTTATTTGTGGAAGTGATGAACACGGAGTCCCCATTACCATCAAAGCTAAAAAGGAAGGTGTGACGCCTCAAGATATTGTTGATCATTTTCATGCAAACATCAAAACGTCCTTTGAAGATTTTGGGATTTCGTTTGATAATTATTCCAGAACCTCTGCGAAAATTCATCATGAAACCGCCTCTGAATTTTTTAAAACACTGTATGATAAAGGTGATTTTATTGAAGAAACAAATGCGCAATTATACGATGCAGAAGCCGATCAATTTTTGGCCGATCGATTTGTGGTTGGGACCTGCCCAAAGTGTGGTAATGAAGAAAGTTATGGCGATCAATGTGAAGCCTGTGGCACCTCTCATAATGCGACGGATCTTATCAAACCAAAATCAGCCATTACAGGTGCAACACCAGCTTTAAAAGAAACAAAACACTGGTTTTTACCACTCGATAAACACGAAGCATTTTTAAAAGAATGGATTTTAGAAGGCCACAAAGCCGACTGGAAACCCAATGTCTATGGTCAATGCAAATCATGGATCGACGATGGTTTGCGTCCCCGTGCGGTGACGCGTGACTTGGATTGGGGCATCCCAGTTCCTGTGAAAGGTGGCGAAGGAAAAGTACTTTATGTGTGGTTTGATGCGCCAATTGGCTACATCTCATCGACTAAAGAATGGGCCCAACGCGAAGGTAAAAATTGGGAGTCCTATTGGAAAGATCAAGACACGACTTTAATCCATTTTATTGGAAAAGATAATATTGTGTTTCACTGTATTATTTTTCCGGCAATGCTCAAAGCAGAAGGCAGTTATATTCTCCCTGAAAATGTACCCGCTAACGAATTTTTAAATTTAGAAGGTCAAAAACTATCCACCTCCAAAAACTGGGCGGTTTGGCTGCCCGATTATTTAAAAGAATTTCCTGAAAAACAAGATGTATTGCGGTACGTTTTAACCGCCACAGCACCTGAAACCAAAGACAATGATTTTACTTGGAAAGATTTTCAAGCACGAAATAACAACGAATTGGTGGCTATTTTTGGAAACTTTATCAATCGAGTATTAGTATTGACCAATAAGTATTACGAAGGAAGTGTACCAACTCCCAACGAGCTGTCGATACTCGACACTGAAACTTTAGAAAAGGTAAAATCGTATCCCGATATTTTATCCAAATCGATCGAACGCTACCGGTTTCGAGAAGCCAGTCAGGAATTGATGAATTTGGCGCGACTAGGAAACAAATATTTAGCCGATGAAGAACCCTGGAAAGCAATCAAAACGGATCCAGAACGGGTGCAGACCATTATGTATGTAGCGCTTCAAATTGCAGCAGCTTTGGCCATTGTATCTGAGCCCTTTTTGCCGTGGTCTTCTCAAAAACTAAAAACCATGCTTCGTTTAGAAACGCCAACTTGGACATCGATTCAAAGTGGAGCTGTTTTATTAAAACCAACCCACCAAATTGGAGAAGCATCGCTTTTATTTGCAAAAATTGAAGATTCAGAAATTGATTTTCAATTGGATAAACTAGCTAAAAGTAAATTGGCAAACCTGATTGCAAAAAAAGTAGTAGAGCCTCAAAAAGAAACCGTTTCTTTTGAAGATTTTTCAAAGTTAGACATTCGAGTTGGAACAATTCTTTCGGCCGAAAAAATGCCAAAAGCCAAAAAACTACTAGTTCTTCAAGTTGATACAGGTGTGGATGTTCGTACGATTGTTTCGGGAATTGCCGAAAGTTTCACTGCTGAACAAGTGGTTGGAAAACGGGTAACCGTCCTCGTCAATTTAGCTCCGCGTGCCTTACGTGGGGTCGAAAGTCAAGGGATGATTTTAATGACCGAAACCCCCGAAGGTAAATTGGTATTTGTCAGCCCCGATGCCGCTCATGAAACCACCAATGGGTTAAAAATTAGTTAGACAGCTTTAAGATTAAAGAGTGAAAAGTGAAAAGAGGTGAGAGTGAAAAGTGAACAGTGAACAGTGAACCGAGTTGAGGCCTAAGACTCAAGAGAAGAAACTCCGAAATTGCCACCTTGATGCTGAATCAAGTTTGTCTGCCGATAGGCAGGTTTAGCATGACAGTCTGTATAAACGTTAATCTGGATATTTTTTGCTTGATAAAAAACACATCCAAAACCGTTTGTTACACAAACACCTTGTTATATTCTAAAATGTTACCGTTTGTTACATAAGGTTTTTAAACCACTCTTTTTAAGATGTTCTATAGATCGCAAGAACTACTTTTGTGTGAGAGTCTTCTGTAGTCAGAATTCAAAATAGTGATCTCTTATCTATTTCAAACTAAAAAAAAACCTATGAAAATCACCCCCTCAATTCTTGTTTTTATATTGGGACTTTCGTCTCTTTCGGCTCAAATTAGTAGTGCCACAGAAAAATTAACATTACCCGCCAATTTAAGTGAATCTTCAGGGGCTATATTTTTTAATAATAAATTAATCACCCATAATGATTCAGGTGGAGAAAATAAAATTTTTGAGTTAGACACCATTTCTGGGGCGGTCACCCGTATCGTGACTATTTCAAACGCGACCAATATGGACTGGGAAGACATATCCCAAGATGATACCAGTATTTTTATTGGCGATATTGGCAATAACAGTGGGGATCGAACCGATTTGAAAATTTACAAAATCAACAAATCGGAGTATTTAACTTCCACAACGTTGGCTGCTGAAACAATTAACGTTAGTTATGCGGCACAAACAGACTTTACATCCACCCCAAACATGACGGTCTGGGATGCCGAAGCGTTGGTCTCTTTTGACGATTCAAACCTGATTTTATTTAGTAAAAACTGGGTTAATTCTACGACCAGAGCTTATGTCGTTCCCAAGGCTCCAGGGACTTACAGTCTTTCGCCACTCGCCACCCCGCTCAATGCAGAATCGTATATTTCTGGGGCGACCTATAATCCATTGAGTCAAAAATTATATTTAGTAGGTTATATACCAGATGCTTTGAGCATATTGCAATCGGTTGTTTGGGTGTGTGAGGGTTTTAGTGGGTTAACGAATGTGTTTGATGGGACGAATACCAAAACACTACTAACGGCTTTTCCAAACCATCAAATTGAAGCCATTACTTTTGTGAGTGTCAGCAGCTATCTTATGACATCTGAAACCTTTACTCACCCCGTTTTTTCGACTATTACTACTGATCCTAAGCTTATTACCTTTTCAACCAGTGATGTCTTGTCCTTAGAAACGGTTACAGCACCAAACGACGTTTTAGTCTATCCGAACCCTGTAAATTCGTTTTTACATCTCAAAAACAGTCGCATCGAGTCCATAGAGCTTTATGATTTAAAATCGGTTCAACTCTATAAAGGAAGCAATTCGATTATTGATATGCGGGCTTTTGAAAACGGATTGTATATTGTGAAAGCTACGTTAAAGGATGGCGGCACAAAAATCAAAAAAATCTTAAAAAAATAGCTTAACGAGGGGCGTATTTTTGTCAGTCGATTGGCGGTTTAGCATCTGTTTATAGAATCATGGGATTCCGAATGCAGGTTTGTTATTTTTCAGTAGCTCTTAAATTTTATCGTTTAATTATTTCAATAAAATAAGCAACGTTATATTGAATAGTTGTCCCAAACACGAATTGGTTATAGATTGATAAAAAGACGTTAATATCCGTATATGATGTTAAAATGGCTCTTTATTACGTCAATATGCCGTTTGTTACATAAGTATTTTTGTTTTGGTTAATTTTCTTGAAATTTGGTTTGTTAATTTTTTTTAAAAAAAAACATAAACAGTATTGTGTGTTTGCGAATTAAATGAACCAATTATAAAAAAAATAAGCCCATGCCAAATCAACCTAAAAAAATGAATATTTTAAAAACAAAGCTATTAACAGTACTGTTTTTGGCAGTAGGACTGGCCACTTATTCTCAAGTGGGTATTGGCACCACTACGCCATATGCTTCTGCGGCATTAGATATTACAGCAACAGACAAAGGGTTCTTAATGCCAAGGCTCACCACAGCACAACGTATGGCAATTGTAGGGAAAGCAATAAGTTTGCAGGTGTATGACACCGATTTAGATGCTGTAATGCTTCACGATGGTTCAGATTGGAACGCTATGGGTGGTGATGTTGTTCCTTTCTGGAAATCTGACACAAACGGTGGGAGTTATACCACAAATGATATTGTCAATTATAATGGAGTATTATATAAAAGCTTAACATGGAGAGAACGAAGTTTTTCTTTGATAAAATAAATGTCTATAAATTTTATTGTACGAGATTTTTATTTTTTCTCCTTTTTTTTGTGACAATTTTCGCGTATTTTTTATTTATAAGACTGACACTTTTGGCTACTATAGTTGTGCTATCTCTTAAGAATAACGTATGATCTCTGTTATTCTGTGCAAATGAGTTGATGGATATAAATATCATTAAAAGTATTGTAATTTGTTTCATAATTAAAATCATTTTATTTTGCTTTTTTTTGAGTACTTCTTGGGTTTTTAATTCAATCCTAAACCAATATTTTGTGTAGTTTTTATAAATTTAGATACTTCCTAGTTTAATTGGCTTACAATCTTTTTCTCCTTTTCAAACTATAAATAGTCCTGAAACGTGTTGTTTCATCATATAATTTCCAATATCATTAGCTTCGTTTGCGGCATTTAAATTTCCATTCCAATAGTCTTTTGGCTGATGAGCAATTGTAATTACAGCATCAAATAAACTTGCCCATAAAGCAGGAATTAAGGCGAATAATTTTTCTTTTTTATTCATGGTTGTTTAGCTAACTTGTTGGGGATTAAATAGATAAACCTAACTTCGTCCTCTTATTTCCGGGCTCGTTTTTCGCAGGTTTTACAGAGTTCCGAGATGCCTTTTTGTTCCCATGATTGTTTTACACTTCCATTCGAAATACTTTCACGGCCTTTAATGTGTTGGCAGTCTTTGTAGATGTGGTATTTATGGCCGGCTTTGGTCGAAAACACCGCATCGGTATTATGGTTGAGGGTTTTTAGAGTGCTGGTTTGTTTGTTGATTTCTTCGGAGTAGTTTTCAATAGATGCAGGGTTCAAGTCAATTCCTGTTGCGCCCGCAATTAGAAGGGCTACAATGGCGACTGTTCCGGCAATTCCTTTGGACTTTTTGTCCATATTTTTATTTGTAAATATGAAAATAACCAACGGCAAAAATGCCAAGACGCCCAAAATAGCGCCCAATTGATTTTGAACAAAAAACTTGAATTTATCTTTTTCGGAGGCGGGGTCCAATCGGTTTGCTTTTTTCCAAAGAAAGCTGCCTGTGATGGCGAGGGCGAGGATCAGGCCAATGGCGACTATAAGCCATGTCAATTGGTCTTTGTGGAGTAATTTTAAGATGGCCATGATTTGCCCTGCCATAGCTAGGAACCAGGCTATAATTGCGATGCTTCTATATTTTTTGGCTTTGGACTTATTTTCTAGACTTGCGGTGAATTGGTTGGTATTTGCCATCGGGTTGTTTTTAGTTGGGGTCTTTATTTGATTTTTTTAGTTCTTTCAGGTTCAATGATTGTTTATAAATTTCATTTATGAGCTATAAATAGGAGTATATACAGTCCAGCCCCTTAATGAGTTTATTAAGTTAAAGTAAAAGAATACGCTACTCTAGATTAATTGGTTATGAAGATTCAGATTTGGGATCTAAGTCTGATATAAAATTACAAAAAAAGTCTGTATATCCAATAACCCCCTTTGTTTTATGGGTTAGCATGTGAAAAAAATGTTAAACTATTCATTGTTAATAGTATTACTATTATCTTCGCCGGGTAATACCATGGAAAAACTACAATTACAGATAAGCATTAGTCCGGATCTTTATACAAAGAACCCAGAATCCTCTGTTTTAGGCCAAAAAATTGTGTCTAAAAGCATTGAAATGATTGATGCTTTGGGGTTTGAAGATTTTACATTTAAAAAATTGGGAATCGAAATCGGTTCCAATGAAAGCTCGGTATACCGCTATTTTGAAAGTAAACACGCTCTTTTGGTGTATTTGATGAATTGGTATTGGAGTTGGATTGAGTATAAATTGGTGTTTTCAACCTTAAATGTGCCGTCTGCCCACGACCGTCTTCATCAGTCAATTTTGATATTAACGGCGGAGGTTGATGAAGACAATGCATTTTCATATATCAACGAAGTGCTATTAAACAAAATTATAATTTCTGAGTCTTCAAAAACGTATCACACCAAGGCTGTTGATTCCGAAAATAAAAAAGGCTATTACAAAACATACAAGCGGGTGGTGCAACGGATTAGTGATCTTGTTTTAGAAATCAATCCGAGTTATGAATTTCCACACATGTTAATATCGACCGTAATTGAAGGCGCACATCACCAACGCTATTTCTCAAAACATTTACCGTCCTTAACTGATTTTGAAGAAGGGAAAAATAATATTGTTCGTTTCTACACGGATTTAGTCTTTAATGCCCTTTCTAAAATATGAAACAGTTGTCCTACATCATAGCTAAGGGGTTTAGAATCCTTATTTTTGCATTGGTTTTCGGATCAATCATTTTACAACCCGTTCTAGAATCTATGACAGTGGTAGAACCTCAAGCGTTTTCGTGGCTCGACCTTGATGCTGAGAACGATTCTAGCGAAAAAGAAACTAAAGAATTAGAAGATACCAAAGATAAAAAAATAGAAATCCGACTTATGGTCGGCGAATTAAGGTCTAATGTTTTCACAAAAAGGGTTTCTTTTTATGGGACAAAGGATCTTAAAATAGACGTAATTATAGTTGTCCACGACCCACCTCCAGAAACGGCCTAAGACTTCGATTCGTATTTTAATTTCGTGACCGATATACGGGTGTGCGTTTTAAAATCAACTTCAATTTATTTCAAAATCAATTAAATTAACGTGAGTGCTGCATTTAAGCAGGGCTTCAATACATATACTATATTATAATGAATAGCTCAAATCCATTTAAAAATTTAAAATCAGATCTTCCCGCAAGTATTGTCGTATTCTTTGTGGCATTACCATTGTGTTTAGGAATTGCTTTGGCGAGTGGGGCACCCCTTTTTTCAGGACTTATTGCAGGAATTGTTGGCGGCGTAGTCGTTGGTTCTATTAGCGGGTCTCATGTTGGGGTGAGCGGGCCTGCAGCTGGCTTGGCTGCGATTGTTTTAACCGCAATTGGTACCCTCGGTAGTTTTGAAAACTTTTTATTAGCGGTCGTTTTAGGGGGTGCAATTCAATTTTTGTTTGGAATTTTAAAAGCCGGAGTAATTGGCTATTATTTTCCATCCTCGGTAATTAAAGGAATGCTTACAGGTATCGGAATTATTATCATCCTTAAACAAATTCCACACTTCTTTGGATACAATTCGGATCCAGAAGGAAATTTCGCCTTTTTTCAAGTTGGAGGCGAAAATACTTTTTCAGAAATAATAAATTCAATAAACTTCATAAGTCCAGGTGCAACCATTATCGCAGTTTTAGCATTGTCAATTTTATTGCTGTGGAGTGAAGTTTTAGACAGTAAAGGAAAAATATTTAAATTGGTTCAGGGGCCTTTGGTGGCCGTCGCTGCTGGGATCATTTATTTTGTAAGTACTAAGGGGAGTACACAATGGGGTATTTCGCCTGATTTATTGGTGTCTGTCCCTGTGCCAGAAGATGCTTCGTCATTTTTTGCACAATTTAGTTTTCCAAACTTTGGAGCGATTGGCAATCCGCAAGTATGGATTGTTGCATTTACCATTGCCTTGGTGGCCAGTTTAGAAACCTTGTTGTGTGTGGAAGCAACCGATAAAATTGATCCTTTAAAACGCGTCACACCCACCAATAGAGAATTATTAGGACAAGGGATTGGAAATATAGTTTCGGGCTTGATAGGCGGATTGCCTGTCACGCAAGTAATTGTACGAAGCTCTGCCAATATTCAATCGGGTGGAAAAACAAAAATGTCTGCGATTATTCATGGCTTACTATTACTAACCTCAGTGATTTTGATTCCTAATTTATTAAATAAAATTCCACTTTCGGTCTTAGCTGCCATTCTTTTTATTGTGGGGTATAAATTAGCGAAGCCTGCTTTGTTTATACAAATGTATCGTTCTGGTTGGAAGCAATTCACGCCCTTTGTTGTGACGGTATTTGGAATTATTTTCACCGACCTTTTAATCGGGATCGCTCTGGGGCTGGCCGTTGGAATTGTAGTTATTTTGATCAAGAGTTTTCAAAATTCACATTTCTTACACATCGAAGATAAGAGTAATGGCGTGCATAAAATTAAAATGACTTTAGCAGAAGAGGTGACCTTTTTTAATAAAGGGGCTATCTTGAAGGAACTTGATAATTTGCCACGTGAAAGTTATTTGGAGTTAGATGTCACCAAAACACGTTACCTTGACAACGATATTATCGAGATTTTAGAAGATTTTTCTGAAAAAGCGCGACAACGACATATTGATATTAAATTAATATCAATCAGAGGCGTTGTAGAAAATCCTGTCAGTTTCATACAGTTTTTTCAATTACGACCTCAAACCGTTTAATAACAATAAAAATATTAAAAACTAATACTTAAAATTATGAAAGCACATACGAAAGAAACCCAAACAGCAATGACACCAGAAACCTCTTTACAAGCCTTAAAAGAGGGGAATGAGCGCTTTATAAATGCCACCCAAGTTGTACGCGATTTAAATGCACAAGTAGCAGCCACAAGCACAGGACAATATCCGTTTGCAACCGTATTACATTGTATAGACTCACGCGTTTCTGCCGAGCATGTTTTTGACCAAGGAATTGGCGATTTGTTCAGCATTCGAATTGCGGGGAATTTTGTCAATGAAGATATTTTAGGAAGCATGGAATTTGCTTGTAAACTAGCTGGAACCAAAGTATTGGTCGTTTTGGGGCATACCGCATGTGGTGCTGTTAAAGGCGCCTGTGACCATGCACGAATGGGGAATTTAACGGCCCTTATCAACAAAATCGAACCTGCGGTTGACGCGGTCGAACTTCCTGCGGATGAAAGTTTGAGAACTTCGGGGAACATTGATTTTGTAAATTCTGTTGCCACCAAAAATGTGGAGATGACCTTAAACGATATTCGTACTAATAGTGCGATCCTCAAAGAAATGGAAGCCAATGGCGAATTGATAATCATCGGTGGAATGTATGACATTGCCAATGGAAAAGTGACCTTTTATGCATAACAAATCAAACTTCATTATGGCAGCCTTAACGTGTATGTTAATGCTGCCCTCTGTTGTTGCTGCGCAAGACAGTGATTTTGGAAATTGGCTTATTTATATTGGGAGTAAAAAAGTAAACAGTCAATGGAATATTCACAACGAGGTTCAGTATCGGAATTATGATGCCGTTGGCGATTTGGAGCAGTTATTACTTCGAACTGGAGTTGGGTATAATTTATCTGAAAACAATCATAATTTGCTTTTAGGATATGGCTATATTTCATCTGAAAATTATGTGGTCGATACTCAAGATAAAACTTCAGTAAACGAGCATCGTATTTTTCAACAATTTACCTCAAAACAATCTGTTGGTGTTGTTTCTTTGACCCACCGCTATCGGTTTGAGCAGCGTTTTGTAGAAGCGGATTATAAAATGCGTTTACGCTATTTTTTGGCCGCCAAAATTCCATTACAAAAAACAGAATCGGGTGGTTCGAAATTATACCTTTCTGCATATAACGAGGTTTTTTTAAATACCAAAAGTGCCGTTTTTGATCGCAACCGTATCTATGCAGGCGTTGGGTTTCAGTTAACCAAAAACATTCGGATGGAAGCAGGCTATATGAATCAGCTTTTTGAAACTTCGAGTCGCGATCAGTTTAACTTGATTACATTTGTAAATTTTTAAGAATTATTAAAAAACACCCTGTCAATTACATCTCGATTTAGGATTAATTTTCTAATTGGATTTCAAAAAAGCACACGTCTGCGTTTTGATAATGTAAAGGTAATTCAGTGGTGTTTTTTAATTTTCTCAGACCTAAATACTCAAACCCACAACTTTCATAATGACTAATGAGTCGCTTGTTTTCTCCACAAGTATCCATTCTTATGAATTGTCTATTTTGTTTGATTGCTAACTTTTTAGACCAATCAACAATGGTTTGTACAAAGTTGTTCCCTCTGAATTCTGGGTTAGTTGCAATGCGATGAATGTAAATCGAAAATTCATTTTCTTGGTCTTCCCATATCTGTGGGTCACTATAAGTGATGGCCCATACACACGCTACTTTGTTGTCTATTAGTAATTTAAATTGTCGATTTTCAATAATTTCCGTTCGGATGAGGTCTTTATGAAACTCAGGCCATTGGTTTTGGGGGAATTTTATTTTTTGAAAATCAGTTGCCAATGTATACAGTCTAAATATTTCTGAAATATCGTCTAAACAGCTATTGGTTATGGTCATTTTGAAATATTATTAAATAATCCTCTTCGTTTTTGCTGCTTGTTAATAACGGCAATTAAGGCTTCTTTGCTAATGGGTTTTGAAAGAAAATCATCAAAACCTAGTGAAAAAACTTTCCTTTTATCTTCGACCGATGAAAAAGCGGTTTGAGCCACGATTGGCACATTTGGACGCAATTCTTTGATCTGTTTTGCAGCCTCAAAACCATCCATAATTGGCATTTTTAGATCCATTAAAATTAAATCAATATCAGCGTTATTTTTACTTATCTCGACCGCTTCTTCTCCGTTTTTAGCGTGTAAAATATTACAATCTAAGTCGATTTCTTTTTTCAATAGTATTTCAAGAAATAAATAATTTATTTCCTCGTCTTCAGCAACTAAGATAGTGCATTTATGGATATCATTTTCTTTAATTGATTTAGCCGTTGAATTACTATTTTCTAAGTCCAAAGAAGTTGGTTTGTATGGAATGGTGATAAAAAAAGTAGAGCCTTCCCCTTTCTTAGATTTAAGTTTGATTTTTCCGCCAATTAATTTTGTGTTTTCTTTGGCTATGGATAAGCCAAGTCCTAAACCCCCCAATGTTTTTGTAGCTCCAGGGATGGTTTGTAAATTCGAATCTGCGCTAGCCCCTTCAGCAGTTGTTTGAAGACTGGCATCTAATAAAATTAAATCGGGGTCTTTTATTTGTTGATTTAGCCACTCAACGGAAACGATTGTGTTCATTTATCAGATTTTAAATTAAATGTATAAAAAAACGCTTGCAAAGTTGCAAGCGTTTATAAATATATAATGGTATGAGTTGACTAGATCTTTGCAGATTTCACTGTTTTTATGATACGTCCAGCAATTTTGTAAGGATCTCCGTTAGAAGCAGGTCTACGGTCTTCTAACCAACCTTTCCAGCCTTTTTCTACCGCAATAATTGGAATACGAATAGAAGCTCCTCTATCAGAAATTCCCCAAGAGAAATCGGTAATGGCAGCAGTTTCGTGTAATCCAGTTAAACGTTGATCGTTGAACTCTCCGTACACTTCAATATGTTCTTTAACAACAGGTCTGAATGCTTCACAAATTTTAGCATAAACATCTTTATCTCCACAAGTTCTTAAAATCGTGTTAGAGAAGTTTGCATGCATACCTGAACCATTCCAGTCCATATCTTTTCCAAGTGGTTTTGGATGATAATCGATATAGTAACCATACTTTTCAGTCAATCGATCTAATAAATAGCGAGCAACCCAAATTTCGTCACCTGCTTGTTTAGCTCCTTTAGCAAACAATTGGAATTCCCATTGTCCGGATGCAACTTCTTGGTTGATACCTTCAAAATTTAATCCAGCATCAATACATAAATCAGCATGTTCTTCGACTAACTGTCTTCCGTGGGTGTGTAAACCACCAACAGAACAATAGTACATTCCTTGTGGGGCAGGGTAGCCACCAATTGGGAATCCTAAAGGCAATTGCGTTTTTGTATCCATGATAAAATACTCTTGCTCAAAACCAAACCAGAAATCATTGTCTTCATCTTCAATAGTTGCTCTACCGTTAGAAACGTGAGGCGTTCCATCGGCATTCAAAACTTCGGTCATGACCAAAAACCCATTAATTCTTGCAGGATCTGGATAGATTGCAACGGGTTTTAATAAACAATCAGAAGCACCACCAGAAGCTTGTCTTGTGGATGAACCATCAAAAGACCAATTGTCTAATTCTGCGATTGTTCCTTGAAAGTTTTCGTGCTCTTCAACTTTGGTTTTACTTCTCATATTTTGAGTTGGATAATATCCATCTAACCAAATGTATTCTAATTTAATTTTTGCCATAATTTTTTTAATAAATTAATATGATGCCAACAAATATAAAAATAATGATACTTACTCTATTTTTTTAGGGTATAAATTATGAATGCTTAACCCTTTTTGTCGAATCCCCTATTTTTTTAGGGGTTTCATTAAATTTTTCATATTTTAATAGCAAATAAATTTAAAATTTGTTAATAATTTCTTTGCTAAACGGCTATTTTTAAAACGATTATTTTATTTTTGTATCAAGAGTTTCATTTAAACCGCTACACTTATGTCCACACTTAGATTTCATGCCCTCAAACAATCTTTAGATCGTTCTCCAACAAAGGTTGCCAAAGAATCAAAACGTTCCGAAATATTCGGAGCCAATGTGTTTGGGTTCAAAACCATGCAACAATTTTTGACCAAAGAAGCTTTTAATAGCTTAATGAGAGCGATTGACAAAGGCGATAAAATTAACCGTTCTATTGCCGATCAAATTGCCTCTTCAATGAAAGACTGGGCCATGGCCAAAGGCGTCTCCCATTATACACACTGGTTTCAACCCTTAACAGGTGCAACTGCCGAAAAACACGATGCGTTTTTTGAAACGATTGGAAATGGGGAAGCACTGGAGCGTTTTGAAGGAAATCAACTGGTACAACAAGAACCCGATGCTTCATCGTTTCCGAATGGTGGCATTCGAAATACGTTTGAAGCCCGAGGCTACACCGCCTGGGATCCAACATCTCCCGCGTTTATTTATGGAACAACGCTTTGTATTCCCACTGTTTTTGTGGCTTATACTGGTGAAGCCTTGGATTATAAAACGCCCTTGCTAAGAGCGCTTAATGCGGTTGATCATGCGGCAACAGACGTGGCACGATATTTTGATAAAACGGTCAAAAAAGTGACGGCGTCTTTAGGTTGGGAACAAGAATATTTTTTAATTGATAAAGCATTAGTTGCTTCTCGACCAGATATCGAAATGACTGGACGAACCCTTTTAGGTCATAGCTCTGCCAAAGATCAACAACTCGATGATCATTATTTTGGGACCATTCCAACACGAGCCTTAAATTTTATGCGCGACTTGGAAACCGAATCTATATTGCTCGGTATCCCTGTTAAAACGCGCCACAACGAAGTGGCACCCAACCAATTTGAACTAGCACCCATTTATGAAGAAGCGAATCTGGCAGTCGACCATAATTCACTTTTAATGGATCTGATGCAAAAAGTAGCCGATCGCCATCATTTTAAAGTACTGTTTCACGAAAAACCGTTTGCAGGCGTTAATGGATCTGGAAAGCATAACAATTGGAGCCTAAGTACCGATACAGGAATCAATTTATTGGCACCCGGAAAAACACCCATGAGTAATTTGCAATTCCTTACCTTTTTTGTAAACACGATTAAAGCCGTACATGATAATGAAGAACTACTTCGAGCTTCCATTACCTCAGCTACCAACGATCACCGTTTAGGCGCTAATGAAGCACCACCGGCAATTATGTCGGTATTTATTGGCGACCAATTATCCAAAGTTCTTCATGAATTAGAAGGCGTCACTAAAGGGAAATTATCCCCTGAAGAAAAAACAGATTTAAAGCTTAATGTTGTTGGTAAAATACCAGAAATTTTATTAGATAATACCGATCGAAACCGAACATCATCCTTTGCTTTTACAGGCAATAAATTTGAATTTCGTGCTGTAGGATCAACGGCCAATTGTGCCAATCCAATGACCGTTTTAAACTCTATAGTAGCCCGTCAATTAATTGATTTTAAAGCGGAAGCTGATGAACTCATTAACGCAAAGGGATTGAAAAAAGATGAAGCCATATTTAATGTGTTAAGAGAATACATCAAAACTTCTCGAAATATTCTTTTTGAGGGTAATGGCTATGGCAATGATTGGGAGAAAGAAGCAACCAAAAGAGGGTTGAGTAATAATAAAAACACCCCAGAAGCACTTAAAGTAAAAATAGATCCTAAGACAATTGCCCTTTATGAAAGTTTAAATGTGATGAATAGGGTTGAAATCGAAGCACGCTATGACGTAGAAATTGAAGCCTATGTCCATATTATTCAAATCGAAGGACGAACTTTAGGAGATATTGCTCGAAATCATATCATTCCAACTGCTGTTAAATATCAAAACATCTTAATTGATAATGTAAAAGGCTTAAAAGATATTTACGGCAAAGACTTTAAAAAATATGCTAGCGAACAACTTGTTTTAATTGCGGATATATCCCAACGTATCGAAGCGATCAATTCGGGAGTCACAACCATGACGAACGAACGTAAAAAAGCTAATACGATCTCAGATACAACCAAAAAAGCAACAGTGTATTGCAATAAAGTAAAGCCTTTGTTTGACGACATTCGATACCATTGTGATAAGTTAGAATTACTGATCGATGATGAACTTTGGCCGTTAGCTAAGTATCGGGAAATGCTATTTACGAAGTAAAAAGTATTAAGTAAAGAGTGAAGAGAATTATATCATAGGACAAAAGTTAATTTAGAAACCTCTTCTTAAACTGACGATTTATAATGAGCTTGTCCAAATCTCAAAATGCTGTGACTCGAAATATTATTAAATGTATAGTGCGGAGTTCTCATGTATAGGACTAATTTTGTCTTTTGTATAGGCGCTTTGTTCTACGGTCTTTTCTCTTTCCGTGCTAGGTTTTAGATCTTTCTTCTTTTCTCTTTCCTCTTTTCTTCTTTTTCCTAAATACTTTCTTACTTTTGCATTATAAATTTTTTTCATGGGCAACGAGATAAGTAAACGCTACGCACAACGAGGTGTTTCGGCATCCAAAGAAGATGTACATAAAGCGATAAAAAATATTGACAAAGGGTTGTTTCCAAAAGCTTTTTGTAAAATTGTCCCCGACTATTTAACAAACGACGAAGACTATTGTCTCATTATGCATGCCGATGGTGCTGGGACCAAAAGTTCTTTAGCCTATATGTATTGGAAAGAAACGGGCGATATTTCGGTTTGGAAAGGCATTGCTCAAGACGCCCTCATCATGAATATCGACGATTTATTATGTGTGGGTGCAACCGATCATATCATGCTTTCTTCTACAATTGGACGCAATAAAAATGTCATACCAGGTGAGGTACTTTCAGCAATTATTAATGGAACCGAAGAACTCATAGAAGACCTCAAAGGATTTGGGGTGACCATTCATTCTACAGGGGGCGAAACAGCCGATGTTGGCGATTTGGTAAGAACCATTATCGTCGATTCAACAGTGACCGCCAGAATGCCTCGAAATAAAGTGATAGATAATGCCAATATTCAACCCGGCGATGTGATTGTAGGCTTGGCCTCTTTTGGACAAGCTACCTACGAAAATGCTTACAACGGCGGTATGGGAAGTAATGGGCTTACCTCCGCTAGACATGATGTGTTTGGAAACTATTTAGCAGATAAATATCCCGAAAGTTTTGATGCAGCAGTTCCAAAAGATTTAGTCTATTCAGGAAACATGAAACTAACGGACTCGGTTAAAAATTCGCCAATAGATGCCGGAAAACTAGTACTGTCTCCCACCCGAACCTATGCGCCTATTATCAAAGCAATTTTAGAGAAATACGATGCCCAATCAGTTCATGGAATGGTACATTGTAGTGGCGGTGCACAAACCAAAATACTCCACTTTGTGGACGATTTACATATTGTTAAAGATGCGATGTTTCCAGTACCACCACTCTTTAAATTAATACAAGAACAATCCAATACCGATTGGAAAGAAATGTATCAAGTATTTAATTGTGGTCACCGAATGGAACTCTATGTACAGCCCGAGATTGCGGAGGAAATTATAACCCTTTCTAAATCATTCAATGTTGACGCTCAAATTGTCGGACGGGTTAAAGCTTCCACTTCCAAAAAGTTGACTATTAAAAGTGAATTTGGAACTTTTGAGTATTAGGAGCGTTATTGAACCACAGTAAATCCATAAAAAATAGTACTTTTACAACATAATTCTCCATAGTAGATGTTAGAAAAAATACAAATAGTTAAGCAGCGTTTTGATGAAGTAAATGACTTGATCATCCAACCCGATATTATTTCGGATCAGAAGCGCTATGTACAACTCAACAAAGAATATAAAGATTTAAAAAAGATGGTCGATCTAGGGCTCATCTACGAATCTTTAATGTCAAATATTGAAGAAGCTCAAGAAATTATATCTGATGGCAGTGATGCAGAAATGGTTGAAATGGCCAAAATGCAAATGGAAGAAGCCAAAGACCAAATCCCTGCAATTGAAGAAGAGATGAAAGTTCTTTTAATTCCGAAAGACCCTGACGACGCCAAAAACATAGTAATGGAAATCCGGGCTGGAGCTGGTGGGGATGAAGCAAGTATTTTTGCTGGCGATCTACATCGAATGTATACAAAATATTGTGAGTCAAAAGGCTGGAAAGTGGAAGTGGTAGATTTTAATCACGGGACTTCCGGAGGGTTTAAAGAAATTATCTTTGAAGTTAGTGGAGAAGATGTCTATGGCACCATGAAATTTGAAGCTGGCGTTCATCGGGTTCAACGGGTCCCTCAAACAGAAACACAAGGACGTGTACACACCAGTGCAGCCTCTGTGATTGTATTACCCGAAGCCGAAGAATTTGATGTTCAACTCGATATGACCGAAGTAAGAATTGAACGTACAACTTCTACAGGACCCGGAGGACAATCCGTTAATACGACCTACTCTGCGATCAAATTACACCACGAACCAACAGGTATGATTGTGAGTTGTCAAGATCAAAAATCGTCTCATAAAAATTTAGAAAAAGCACTTAAGGTATTAAGATCACGTTTATACGAAATGGAATTGGCTAAAAAACAAGCTGCAGATTCTGAGAAACGAATGAGTATGGTATCTTCTGGAGACCGAAGTGCCAAGATTAGAACTTATAACTATCCACAGGGGCGTGTGACAGAACACCGCATTGGGCTCACCCTCTATGATTTATCGAATATTATTAACGGAGATATTCAGAAAATAATTAGCGAACTCATGATGGCCGAAAACACAGAGAAACTCAAAGCAGATAGCGGCGTAATCTAATTGTATATGACAACTCAAGCACTTGTTTCTGAGATTAAAAAAAAGAAATCCTTTCTTTGTATAGGACTTGATGTAGATATGACGAAAATCCCCTCTCATTTATCAAAGCTAGAGGATCCTATTTTTGAGTTTAACAAGGCAATTATCGATGCAACGCATCATTTGTGTGTGGCTTACAAACCAAATATTGCGTTTTATGAAGCCTATGGGTTAAAAGGGTGGACCGCTCTTGATAAAACTATTAATTACCTAAACATAAATTACCCTGAAATTTTCACCATTGCAGATGCCAAACGCGGCGATATTGGAAATACGAGCAGCATGTATGCCAAGGCCTTTTTTGAAGATATGGCTTTTGACAGTGTGACCGTTGCGCCTTATATGGGGAAAGATTCAATAGAGCCATTTTTAGAGTTTCAAAATAAGCATACCATCATGTTGGCCTTAACGTCAAATGCCGGGGCTTTTGACTTTCAAACGCTTACTACAAGCGGTCAGCCGCTTTATAAAGCCGTAATAGAGACCTCAAAAGGATGGAAAAACGCCCATAACTTAATGTATGTTGTGGGTGCGACCAAAGCCTCCTATTTCGCTGAAATTAGAACCATCGTTCCTGATAGTTTTTTATTAGTGCCTGGCGTTGGAGCTCAAGGCGGGAGTTTGGCTGAGGTTTGTAAATATGGAATGAATGCTCAAATAGGTCTTTTGGTCAATTCTTCGAGAGGTATTATTTATGCGTCTTCAGGTCAAGACTTTGCAGTACAAGCGGCTCAAAAAGCCCAGGTTCTACAATTAGAAATGGCAGATTTAATCCCTAAGGATTAATTACCTCCCCCCTAAATAGTCAGCATCCAGTTTTTTTGTAATTTTTTAAATTTCTGTAATTCCTTCTTTAGAATGGACAAAAATTCACGGCCATCACTATTACATTTTTCCAAACGATGACAGTTTTTGAACAATCGGTTGGTAAGTCCTTGTATTGATTCAACATGCAGATGCTTTTGTTCAGAAAAACGCTCCTGCTGCACTCTCATGATGTGGGGCGCCAAAGAATCTGACTGACGAATGATGTCCCCTGAAAAATAAATAGAATCATCTTCACGTCCATTGGGATTTAAAACAGAAAGATCGGCATTCAAATATCCTGAGATCATTTTGGAAAGTGATCCTATCTCAATAGCTTTTTTATAAAAAGCTAAATGCAATTCTGATGAATTTTGAAACGGCAACATTAATTTATTCTTTACTTCAAAATTAGAGCAATATATCCTGTGACGCATTTAAAATTTAATGATAAATACGTTTATTCGTTTAATTTTTAATATTTTTATTTAAAATACATTAGATATGAAACTTGATGACCTCCATTCAAAAATACTAGAACAACTGCAACGAAATGCCAGAATTTCAAATACGGCTATCGCCAAGCAAGTTGGCATATCATCACCAGCGGTTACAGAACGTATAAAAAAACTTGAGGATACAGGAATTATCGAAGGCTACTATGCCAAAGTATCTCACCACGAATTGGGTTATGATTTTAGAGCTTTGATAACTGTCCGTGCGTTTGTGGGGCGACTCCAACCCTTTTTACATAAAGTAAAAACCTTGGATGAAGTCATTAATTGCTATCGCATTACAGGAAACGAAAATATTGTCATGGAAGTGGTCCTTCAAAATCAGCGTCATTTGGAAAAACTGATTGACCAATTGATAACTTATGGCGAAACCAAAACACAAATTATTCTTTCAAATGTCGTTTCGAATCATCCTATTTTAAAAAAGTAATTGTACTTTTAGAGGTATGAAAACACTACTCACTACCGGTTTGGCTTTGATGGGAATTATTTTTTTAGGCTGTCAATCTCAAAAAAAAATAATAAAATTTGAATCTGAATTTCAATCTGAACAAAATAGTTTTTTTAAAGATGCCTCAAAATCTCCATTAAAATCAAAGGATTTGAAAGTATTTGAGGGTCTTGATTTTTTTTCTATTGATTCGATGTTTGTCGTAAAAGCGCAATTGAAACGTACACCCAACACTTCTTATTTTGAAATGAAAACCACCACAAATCGTGTGACCAGAGAGCGCGTTTTTGGTGTTTTATCATTTACAATAAATGGACAGTTCTTAAAACTTAACGTATATCAAAGTGAACCTGATATGGATTCGGACACTGATTTAGATTATTTATTTCTTCCTTTTTTGGATGCAACCAATGGAGAGACAACGTATGGCGGTGGGCGTTATATTGATTTAAGTATCCCCGCAACGGATGCGCTGATAATCGATTTTAATAAAGCCTACAATCCGTATTGTGCTTACAATGAAAAATACTCCTGCCCAATTGTGCCAAGAGAAAACTATTTGGCTTTAGAAATTAGAGCAGGCGTGAAACGTTTTAAAGATCATTAAAAATTTTTTGAAAGAAAGAACCCTAAAAATACCGCCAATAATCCAAGCCCAATGGACCCTAAGGTATAGATGAAAAAATTGGTCAAGTCCCCCTCTTTTAAAAACATTTGATTTTCATAAGTAAAAGCAGAGAACGTTGTGAATCCTCCACAAAATCCAGTCACTAACAGTAAGGTTTGATTTTCGGATAAACTGCTATTTTTTAGGACCATTCCCATCAATACTCCGATCAATAGACTGCCAATAATATTGACAGAAAAGGTGCCCCAAGGATACCCCTGAGTAGTGCTGTTGAAAATTTTTCCAACTAGGTATCTAAGTGCACTTCCTGTGCCACCTCCAATAAAGACCAATAAAACCTGTTTCATTTTCTGTAGTTTCCGCTAAATTAGAAATAGATTCCTTAGAAACGAAATAAAATGATTTTAATTAGTTAATCAAAATAGGTTATATTCGTGAAAATTTCAAATTTCCTTAACAAACTAAAAATACAAACTCATGAAATTAATTTCTAAAATCGTGTTGGGTTCTATTGTTTTAACCCAATTATTTTATTCTTGCAAATCGGATAGTAGTTCTGATATAGCGATGGATTCTAACTTTATAACCCTCAATTCTGAGGCTGATTTTCCAATTAAAGTAACTCAGTTTGCAGACTTGAAAGTATTGCGTTATCAAATTCCGGGTTGGGAAAACTTAACACTGAAAGAACAAAAGCTTGTTTACTATTTAACCCAAGCTGGTTTATCGGGGCGTGATATCATGTGGGATCAAAATTACCGTCATAATTTAACCATACGTACCGCATTAGAACAGGTTTACACCACTTTTGAAGGGGATAAAACATCGGATGATTGGGTTGCTTTTGAGGTATATTTAAAACGTGTTTGGTTTAGTAACGGAATTCATCACCACTATAGCAATGCGAAATTGACTCCTGAATTTTCAGCAGCGTATTTGACATCGATTTTAGCAACCACAAACACGACTTTAGAGGGGGAAGCTTTTGAAGTTATTTTTAATGATAAGGATGCAAAGAAAGTCAATCAAGCCAAAAATATTGATAACGTTGCGGAATCGGCCGTTAACTTCTACGGTCAAGGCGTAACAAACGCCGATGTTGAATCGTTTTATTCGAAAATCGCTTCACCAAACCCCGACAAACCTTTGTCACATGGTTTGAATTCTCAACTGGTAAAAATCAACGGAGAACTTCAGGAACGTGTTTATAAATCTGGCGGATTATACGGCGAAGCGATCGATGAAATAGTGAAGTGGTTAGAACTAGCTAAAGGCGTTGCTGAAAATCAGGCGCAAGGCGATGCTTTAGGGTTATTGATCCAATATTATAACACAGGAGATTTACAAACTTGGGATGACTATAATGTTGCATGGACGTCTGCAACTGAAGGTAATATCGATTATATCAACAGCTTTATCGAAGTCTATAATGATCCCTTAGGATATAGAGGTTCGTACGAAACCATTGTACAAATCAAAGATTTTGACATGTCGGCCAAAATGGCGGTTTTATCTGAAAATGCACAATGGTTTGAGGACAATTCTCCATTATTTGCAGAACACAAAAAGAAAAATGTTGTGGGTGTAAGTTATAAGACAGTTAATGTTGCTGGAGAAGCGGGCGATGCGTCACCAACCACTCCAATTGGTGTAAATTTACCAAATGCAAACTGGATTCGTGCGGCGGTTGGGAGCAAGTCAGTTTCCTTAGGAAATATTACAAATGCGCATGATAATTCTGGAAGTTCTGGAAGACTTAAAGAATTTGTTCATGACGATCAAGAATACGAATTAGAAAAATTATATGGTCAACCAGCCGATAAGCTGCACACCGCACTTCATGAAGTGGTTGGGCATGCGTCTGGACAATTAAATCCTGGGGTTGGAGAAACTAAAGAAACTTTAAAAAATTACGCCTCTACACTCGAGGAAGGACGTGCAGATTTGGTTGGACTTTATTATTTATACAATCCAAAAATACAAGAGTTAGGCTTAGTCGAAGATTGGAAATCAATTGGGACGACTGCCTTTGATGGATACATCCGAAATGGATTAATGACTCAACTTATTCGATTAAACCTAGGGGATGAGGTCGAAGAAGCGCACATGCGAAACCGTCAGTGGGTGAGTGCCTGGGTTTATGAAAAAGGACTTAAGGATAATGTGATTGAAAAAGTGATTCGTGATGGAAAGACTTATTTCAATATCAATGATTATGAAAAATTACACAATCTATTTGGTCAGTTGCTTCGCGAAACACAACGGATCAAATCGGAAGGAGATTTTGCTGCGGTTCAAGCCCTCGTAGAAGGCTATGGCGTTAAAGTTGATCAAGCGATTCATGCCGATGTTTTGGAGCGTAATAAGCAATTTACATCAGCGCCTTACAGTGGGTTTGTGAATCCCGTATTGGTGCCTCAAACAAATTCTGAGGGTGCGATTACTTCAATAGAGGTAAAGTATGTAGCGAGTTTTGTAGGTCAGATGTTGAACTATTCTGCGAACTATAGTTTTTTGCCAGAGATCAACTAATCTCTCTTAATTCAACACTTATAAAAAGTCACTTATCCAAAAAGGGAAGTGGCTTTTTTTAGTAGCCTAACACAAATTTAATAGCAGCAATGCCGGCTATAAAGCCAACAAAAGCTAACAATACCCATAAACTTCCTTTGTAATATTTTTGATGTAGGGCGAATTCTTTGCGATAGGCGTAGATAATAACGCCTGTAAAAACAATGGCAAATAGGATTCCGAAAATTAGTTGTTCTTGACTGAACATAATTATGTATTTTAGACTTATAAATTGTGTCAAATTTATTAAAAATTATAAGAATCTCAGCATGTTTACCCTCCCATCTTTGGGGGCGTTGAAATGTGTAAAAACCAACCAATTATGAAAGATAAAATAAAAGCAGTTCAACAATTTCACGAAGCCTTTAAAATTGGGTATAGAACTTCTCTAAAAGCCGATTTAGGTTTTTCTAAAAACACCCTTCGCTTTGATTTGATGAAAGAGGAAAATGAAGAATATTTAGAAGCGGCCAATAACAATGACATGGTCGAAGTTGCGGATGCCTTGGGAGATATGCTTTATATCCTTTGTGGAACCATTATCGAACATGGAATGCAGCACAAAATAGAAGCGGTTTTTGAAGAAATTCAGCGTAGTAATATGAGTAAATTGGGTGAAGATGGCCAGCCTATCTATCGAGAAGATGGAAAGGTATTAAAAGGCCCTAATTATTTTAAGCCTCATATTCAACAAATTTTAGAATCTTAACCCTTATACGTTAACAGTCCAGCCAAATAAATCCTCGGCTTTATTGGTCTGAATATCGGTGATGCGGTTTTTTAATCGTTGTGCGATTGGGTTTTCAAGTTCCGGTAAGTCATAATCGATGCCTTTAAATCCAAATCCGGCAATCGGAGAAATGACGGCTGCAGTTCCTGCTCCAAACATTTCTTTTAAACTTCCATTTTTAGAGGCCTCGATGACTTCAGTTACTGTGAATTTTCGAACGTCCACTTTGATACCTTCGTCTTTGGCGATGTCAAGAATACTTTTTCTTGTAATACCATCTAAAATTCGGTCACTCGTTGGTCCAGTGATAAGAGTGTCGTTGATACGAACAAAAATATTCATCGCACCGGCTTCTTCAATATATTCGTGGGTGTTATCATCGGTCCAGATGACTTGGTCGTAGCCTTTGTCAATCGCTAATTGTGTTGGATAAAATTGACCAGCATAGTTACCACCTGCCTTTGCAAATCCAACGCCACCATTTGCTGATCGCGAATACTTTTGCTCAATCAATACTTTTACTTTTCCTGCGAAATAGGCACCTGAAGGTGCTGTACAGATAATAAATTTATAAGCATCCGCAGGAGAGGCATGAAATCCTTCGCCTGTTGCAAATATGATGGGTCTAATATATAATGAGCTCCCATCTTGAGTAGGGATCCATTGGTCGTCTACTTTAAGCAATGCTTTTAAGCCATCCATGAATACCGTTTCTGGTAATTCGGGAATTGCCAATCGTTTGGCAGAAATATTAAAACGCTTAAAGTTTTCATCGGGTCGGAATAACCAGGTTTTTTTATCTGAATCTTTGTAGGCTTTCATGCCTTCGAAAATAGATTGTCCGTAATGAAAAATCTTGGAAGAAGGCATTAATGAAATGGCCTGATAAGGCACAATTTCAGGGACACCCCAAGCACCATTTTTATAATCACAGACCAGCATATGGTCAGAAAATTCGGATCCAAATCCAAGGTTCTTAAAATCAATTGAATTGATTTTTGAATGCTGCGTTCGTGTTATTTTTATTGAATCCATAATAAGGGTATTACTATTTAGCCTTCTACAAACTTACAGAAATTAATATTTAAAAAAAATCAAACTTCCAAAAGTTTGATATTTATATTTTATCTTCGATTTTTTAATTGAAATATTCAATAATTTTCGATAGATATCTGTATTGAATGAAAATAAGTTGAGCAGATTATCGAAGCACCAAATTCCGTTTCACTTCATTAGGGCTCTAAATTTTGAAATGGATCAACTTAAAAGCGTTAATAACAACTACTAATGAAGCGATCTATAGTAACTACGGGCGATGGTTCAAAAACCATTCAAATTGAAGATTGGGATGAGCAATACCACTCAATTCATGGTGCCATTCAAGAAGCGCAGCACGTATTTATAAAAATGGGATTACATCATTTTCTGAATTCGCACAAACCAACAGTCCTCCATATTCTTGAAATTGGATTTGGTACGGGCTTAAATGCCTTTGTCACAGCTTTAGAAGCACACACAAAGAAGATTCAAATTCACTATGAAGGCGTGGAGGCTTATCCTGTTCAGTCAGAAGAATTGTCACTCTTAAATTATGCTTCTTTACTGGCACAGGATCAATCCCCTGTTTTTGATGCATTACATCAAGTATCTTGGGAATATTTGCATATAATTACCTCTCATTTTTCTTTAAAAAAACGATTACAGTTTTTTAACGAATTAGAAGATCAGAACTCCTTTGAACTTATTTATTTTGATGCCTTTGGCGCTAGAGTTCAACCAGATCTATGGACGGAATCTATTTTTAAACGCATGTATGATGCACTGAAGGAAAACGGCGTTTTGGTCACTTATGCAGCAAAAGGCAGCGTGCGTCGCGCCATGCAAGCCGTTGGATTTATTGTCGAACGATTGGAAGGCCCTCCAGGAAAACGAGAAATGTTGAGAGCGACCAAGCCTCCTAAAGTCTGTTAGTATTATCTTAATGCTATTGCTGGGGAAACTTAAAGTAATGTTAAACCTTACTCAAATCATTTATTTACGAAGTTGTTATCATTAATTTAGCAATGATGGGACAAACACTATTGATTACAGGAGCAACGGGATTAGTTGGTAAAGCATTGGTAAAGCAATGTTTATCGCAAGGCGATACGGTTCATTATTTGACGACTCGTAAATCAAAAATAAAGTCTGAAGCCAATTACAAAGGGTTTCATTGGGATCCGCAAAAAAACACCATTGATACTGCTTGTTTTGATGGGGTTGAAGTTGTTATTAATTTAGCAGGGTCCTCCATTGCTCAACGTTGGACCAAGGTTGCAAAAGCATCCATTTTGTCAAGTAGAACGAATGCTTTAGAGTTGTTACATTCAAGTATTGAAACCCATAAATTTCCTATTCAACATATTATCTCAGCAAGTGCAATAGGTGTTTATCCCGATTCTAAAACACGCTATTACGAAGAAGATTTTCAAGGAACTGATGCCAGTTTTTTACGAACAGTTGTGAAGTCTTGGGAAGGTAGTTTAAAACCATTTCAATCTTTAGGAATTAAAACTACGGCGGTTCGCATTGGAATTGTGCTTGATGCAAATGAAGGAGCTTTGCCTAAAATCATGGGGCCTATCAAACAGTACATCGGATCTGCTTTAGGTACAGGCGAGCATTGGCAATCGTGGATTCATATTGATGACTTAGTACGATTGTTTAGATTTGTAGTAGAATCAAAGTTAGAAGGCGTTTATAATGCCGTTGCTCCCAATCCAGTTCAACAAAAAGACCTTGTGAAATCTATTGCCAAAATTATTAAGCGTCCACTTTTTTTTCCAAAGGTCCCTGAATTTGCACTTCAAATGCTTCTAGGTGAAATGAGTGCAATCGCCCTCGAAAGTCAACGTGTGTGCTCTAAAAAAATTGAAGATGCTGGGTTTCAATATCAGTATCATGAATTAGACGTGGCTCTCGAAAATTTGTTGTAAAATTTAGTTTTCAGACTTATTTACCGTCCTCAAAATTAACTTCCGAAAAATACTTTGTGACATTTTGACATTTTATTAATAATGGCAGTACTTTTGCCATTCATTAAAAAAAACATTAATTACCCAAAGCGTACATACATACAATGAGTAAAAAAGAAAGCAAAAAGGAAGTTGAAACTCCTCAAGAAACGACGATCAATGAAACAGCCACTGAGACTACTGAAGCCACTGTTGAGCTTACAGTTGAGGAACAATTGGCCGCAGATTTAGCACAAGAAAAAGATAAATTTTTAAGGTTATTTGCCGAATTTGAAAACTATAAACGCCGTACCACAAAGGAACGAATTGAGTTGTTTTCGACTGCCAGTCAAGAGGTCATAAAAGCATTACTTCCAGTGTTGGATGATTTTGATCGTGCTTTGCTAGAAATGGCTAAAAGCGAAGAAACTGAATTATCTAAAGGCGTTGAGCTGATTAAAAATAAATTCTCTTCGACTCTTGAACAAAAAGGGTTGACCATTGTTGAGGTCAGTAGTGGCGATTTGTTTAATGCAGATGACCACGAAGCAATCACTCAAATTCCAGCGCCATCAGATGCGATGAAAGGCAAAATTATTGATGTGATCGAGAAAGGGTATAAGCTAGGGGATAGAGTGATTCGTTTTCCAAAAGTAGTGATTGGAAACTAATAAATATTAAGACATAAAATTTCGATACTGAAATGGCAAAACGCGATTATTACGACACATTAGGGATCCAAAAAAGCGCCTCAGCAACAGAGATCAAAAAAGCTTACAGAAAAATGGCGGTTAAATACCATCCGGACAAAAATCCAGATGATAAATCAGCCGAAGATAAATTTAAAGAAGCTGCAGAAGCCTATGAAATATTAAGTGATCCGGATAAGAAAGCGCGTTTTGACCAATTTGGTCATCAAGCTTTTGAAGGGGGTGGTGGCCGTGGAAGTGGGCACATGAATATGGATGACATTTTTAGTCAATTCGGCGATATTTTCGGCGGCGGTGGTGGCTTTGGAGGTTTTGGTGGCGGACAGCGTCAACGAGTGATGAAAGGGAGCAACCTTCGGATTCGTGTCAAATTGACCCTCGAAGAAATTGCCAACGGAGTTGAAAAGAAAGTTAAAGTTAAAAGAAAAACGCAAGCCAAAGGCGTGACTTATAAAACCTGTTCTACTTGTAATGGACAAGGGCAGGTGACAAGAATTACCAATACGATCTTAGGGCGTATGCAAACAGCTTCACCCTGTAATGCCTGTGGTGGTACAGGACAAAGTATCGATAAACGGCCTTCTAATTCCGATGCTCAAGGGTTTGTAACTGAAGAAGAAACAGTCTCCATTAAAATTCCAGCGGGTGTGGTCGATGGCATGCAGTTAAAAGTTACTGGAAAAGGAAATGCGGCACCTGGAAATGGGATTTCGGGCGATTTATTAGTTGCTATTACCGAAGAAACACATCCAACTTTGCAACGTGAAGGCGATAATTTACACTATGATTTATATGTCAGTGTACCTGAAGCAATTTTAGGAGATTCGATCGAAATTGATACCGTGACGGGTAAAGTCCGCTTGAAAATTGAAGCAGGTGTACAATCCGGTAAAATATTACGTCTTAGAGGAAAAGGGATTCCAAACATCAATGGTTATAGCCGTGGTGATTTGTTAGTACACATCAATGTATGGACTCCAAAAACCTTGAGCAAAGAACAAAAAACATTTTTTGAAAAAATGAAATCGGACGAGCATTTTTCTCCAAAACCAGAAAGCTCTGACAAATCATTTTTTGAAAAGGTAAAAGATATGTTCTCATAAAAGACGGTTTTAATAACGCATGAGCAAAGCAGCAAACCCCCAGTACTCTCAAAATGAGGAGCGGTTAAATGTTTTTACGCACGCTTTTGGGCTTTTATTAAGCGGGATTGCATTACCATTTCTGATTGTCAAATCGTTTGATTACGATGGGTTTTGGAAACCCGCAAGTTTAATTATTTATGGGGTCAGTTTGATTGTTTTATATGCGGCTTCTACTTGTTATCATTACGCAAAAGACCCTCAACTAAGACGGAAATTAAATATTTTTGATCATGCTGCGATCTATGTTTTAATCGCAGGCACCTATTCGCCTTTTGCACTTTTAGTATTGGAAGGCACTTTGGGATGGGGTGTTTTTGGATTCACTTGGATTTTTGCTTTTAGTGGCGTGATCCTAAAACTATTTTACACGGGACGGTTTGATAAACTCTCCACACTACTGTATGTTTTAATGGGCTGGCAAATTATGTTTGTGATCAATCCGCTTATGGAGAGCTTAGCTTTAGAAGGGTTACAGCTGTTATTTGCGGGTGGCGTATTTTATACGGTTGGCGCAGTTTTGTATTCGATGAAAAATCTCCACTACAACCACGCCATCTTTCATGCCTTTGTTGTGATGGGAAGTATCTGCCATTTTTTCAGCGTTTTTTACTACTTGTAACAACTCATTCTATAATTTCATAGTCGATACTTAGTTTTCGTAAAGCTCTTAAAGCTGACGCTGTATTTTTGTCCGCTACTTCTACATCCACAACATCGCCATCTAAGAGGATTTCAGTAAGCTCATTGCATAAGGACTGATTCATCTGCGATGAAATTTCTAAAATACATTTGGATATCGCTCTTTTATCGGGGCGTGGTGCGTCACAAGACAGTAAGTTTAGTTTCATCTGTTTATTGTTTTAAGAATCCTATTTGCTTGTCTGCCACAGGCAGGTTCGCTAGGAATCATTTTTTTTGAGTTCGCCTCTTTTAATAGGTACGATTCATGAAAATAATTATGAATGCAATATACTAGACTTTCAGCAAGATTAGACACTCCTTAACAGGATTATTCGTTTAGTAAATTAAAATACGAAGCTTCGAGTCCACGTATTTTAGTATTTAGACGATTAAACAATAATTCCCAAGCCATTATGATAGGGGTAATTATACACTTTCTTTCCGGAGTTTTTTGCAATATCAAAAACGGCACGTCTTACTTCTGGAAAACTTTCTGTATCATGGAAAATACAGCAGCTGCTGTGTTGTACTGCCCAAAGCCCACACTCATACGTTTCTTTGTAATCATGGACAATATCGACATGGGCAAAATCATATTGATTTGTGTCTTCTTGTATCCAATCTCTATAATCTGATTTAAATAATTCAATGTTTTTAAACTCATTTACCGCTTTTTTTGTTTGATCATAATGGTCTCCTTTGTGCGCACTATGTTTATCTCCAATAAATGTATCAACACCTGTTACTTTTTTAAAATAATTTGAAAACACCACTGTTGAAAATCCATATTCGACACCAAACTCGATACAGCTACCTCGTTCAATATTAAATCGATTTAGTATGTCTTCAATAATTAACTCTAAGCCTTTCCATGCACTAGTGATTTGAATCGTTTTTTCTGGCACTGCTTTTTTTAATGGTTTGTAT
>JAQXBT010000019.1 GCA_029252265.1 Flavobacteriaceae bacterium
GGAGATGAGTATGTTAGTATCCCAGGATCTGGAAACATTGGATCTTTATACTATGCAGGAGTTAAAGTTGGATTTTAAAATCTAATCTTCAAAAATTATATTAAAAAACCCAGAGCAATGCTCTGGGTTTTTTAATTTTATTCTATATCTTTGCACCGCGAAAACGACGTGTTTTCCATATCATTTTAGCTAAAAACATAAACAATAAAGTAATGTCAAAAGTTACAGGTAAAGTTGCTCAAATTGTAGGTCCAGTAATCGATGTTGCATTCGCATCTGGAGCAGATCTTCCAAAAATTTACGATTCTTTAGAAATCAACAGAGCAGATGGTTCTATTTTAGTTCTTGAAGTTCAATCACATATTGGTGAAAACTCCGTGCGTACCATCGCGATGGATTCATCGGATGGATTGAGTCGTGGAACAGAAGTCAACGCAACTGGCGCACCAATACAGGTGCCTGTTGGAGACGATGTTTATGGTCGTTTATTCAATGTAATTGGAGATGCAATTGATGGTTTGGGAGACTTACCAAAATCAGGCGCTGCTGGATTGCCAATTCACAGACAAGCTCCAAAATTTGAAGAGCTTTCAACTTCTACCGAAGTTTTATTTACAGGAATCAAAGTCATCGATCTAATTGAACCGTATGCAAAAGGAGGTAAAATTGGATTATTTGGTGGAGCTGGAGTTGGTAAAACTGTTTTGATACAAGAATTAATTAACAATATCGCCAAAGGCCATGGTGGTCTTTCGGTATTTGCCGGCGTTGGAGAGCGTACTCGTGAAGGAAATGATTTACTTCGTGAAATGCTCGAGTCAGGAATTATAAAATATGGTGATGATTTTATGCACTCCATGGAAGAAGGCGGATGGGATCTTAAAAAGGTTGATAAATCAATCATGAAAGAATCCAAAGCAACATTCGTATTTGGACAAATGAACGAACCACCAGGAGCACGTGCACGTGTAGCCTTATCTGGATTAACAATTGCGGAATACTTCCGTGATGGTGCTGGAGATGGTCAAGGAAAAGATGTATTATTCTTTGTGGATAATATTTTCCGATTTACACAAGCAGGTTCAGAAGTGTCCGCACTTCTAGGACGTATGCCTTCGGCCGTAGGATACCAACCAACATTAGCAACCGAAATGGGTGCGATGCAAGAACGTATTACTTCAACAAAAAGAGGGTCTATTACATCTGTACAAGCGGTTTACGTACCTGCAGATGATTTAACAGATCCTGCACCAGCAACAACCTTTGCTCACTTAGATGCTACCACTGTATTGTCTCGTAAAATTGCAGAACTTGGTATCTACCCAGCGGTAGATCCTTTAGATTCGACATCAAGAATTTTAACTGCTGATATTTTAGGAGATGAGCACTATGATTGTGCACAACGTGTAAAAGAATTGTTTCAACGTTATAAAGAATTACAAGATATCATTGCGATTCTTGGAATGGAAGAATTATCAGAAGAAGATAAATTGGCTGTTGGACGCGCACGTCGTGTACAACGTTTCTTATCTCAACCGTTCCACGTTGCAGAACAATTTACAGGCCTAAAAGGAGTCTTAGTAGATATTAAAGAAACCATCAAAGGGTTTAACATGATTATGGATGGTGAACTAGATCGTCTTCCAGAAGCAGCCTTTAACCTTAAAGGAACCATTGAAGAAGCAATAGAAGCAGGCGATAAAATGTTAGCTGAGGCTTAAAAATTAAGACTATGTATTTAGAAATTATAACTCCAGAAACAACCGTATTTAAAGGCGAAGTAGACAGTGTGTCTGTGCCTGGTGTGAATGGTGATTTTGAAATGCTAAATAATCACGCGGCAGTCGTGTCGATCCTTAAACAAGGATTTGTGAAATTTACTGGGGACATTTCTCTTGATAATACAAACAAACAATTGTTTCAGAAAAACGGAAAAAGCTATTTGTATGCGATTGATTCAGGCACGATTGAAATGAACGCTAATGAAATTATTGTTTTAGCAGACTAGACTGATCGTTCTTAATTATATAAAACTTAAAGCTCAAACTTCTGTTTGGGCTTTTTTATTTTCCCGTAAACTTAGAGTTTCGTTTTTCTAAAAAAGCAGAAGTTCCTTCTTTGAAATCTTCAGTTCCAAAGCAGTTTCCGAACTCAGAAATTTCGACATCAAAACCATTCACCCCATCCTTATAATTCGCATTGACCGCTTTAATAGCGGCACTAATAGCTAAGGATGAGTTTGATTTGATTTTATGGGCTAACTCGATACACTTTGGTAACAATTTGTCTTGAGGAACCACATAATTCACAAGTCCATAGTCAAGTGCTTTTTCGGCATCGATCATACTAGCAGTCATAATCAATTCTAAGGCGCGCCCCTTACCAATCAACTGAGCGAGGCGTTGTGTGCCGCCGTATCCAGGAATCAACCCTAAAGACACTTCTGGAAGCCCCATACGAGCGTTTGAACTGGCTAATCTAAAGTGTGTGCTCATTGCTAATTCTAAACCACCACCCAACGCAAAACCATTGACGGCTGCAATAACCGGCGTTGTAAGGTTTTCTACAAAATCAAACAATAAATCATGGCCTTCTTTGGATAAAAAACGACCTGATTCTTCATCAAAATGAGCAAACTCACTAATATCGGCACCCGCTACAAAAGCCTTCTCGCCACTTCCAGTGAGGATAATCACTTTGGTATCAAAATCGGATTCAGCCATTTTAAATGCTGCATGCAGTTCAAAAATAGTCGCTTTGTTTAAAGCATTTAATTTTGCGGGCCTGTTGATTGTAATGGTCGTAATCCCATCACTAAAATCACTAATAATGTTGTTATATTGCATCTGTAGAGTGTTTAGGAAAGCGTAAGGTAAACTGGCTTCCTTCGTCTTTAACTGAAGAAAACTTAATGCTTCCGTTATACGTTTCAATAATATTTTTGATCATTGGTAATCCAAGTCCCATCCCACTCGTTTTGGTGGTGAACTTTGGCTCAAATATTTTATCTTCAATGGTTTCGTTGATCCCGCTTCCATTGTCTTTCACCTCGATAATAACATCGGAATGATTCGAGTGGATAAACACACTAATTTGCGGGGCACGGTCATCAGGGATCGATTGGATGGCGTTTTTTACTAGGTTAGTGATAATTCTAATCAATTGAGCACGGTCAAATTTAGCGGTAATTTTGGTCACTTTGGGCCTAAATTCAATATCGCTTTCAGGAAAAATATCTAATGCTAAATCGACTACTTCCACCACATTTAAAAATTCGAGTTTTTGAGCTGGCATTTTAGCAAAATTAGAAAAGGCAGACGCAATGGAGCTCATCGTATCGATTTGTTGGATCAAGGTTTTTGTGTATTCATCTACTTTTTTGTAAATTTCAGGATCTTTAGAGTCAAATTTATGTTGAAAACTCTGGACACTCAACCGCATTGGAGTTAGTGGGTTTTTAATTTCATGGGCGACTTGCTTTGCCATTTCTCGCCACGCCTGTTCACGCTCGCTGGTGGCTAATTTTTTGGCACTCTCCTCTAACTCATCAATCATACTGTTATAGGATTCCACCAATGCAGAAACTTCCAAGCTCGCCCCAACTAACTCAATTTTTTGATTGCGCTTTTCTAAGCGAGTCTCGTTCATTTTATCTCGTATCGTTTGAAGCGATTTGGTAATATATTTAGATACAAAATACGCAAACGCAATGGCCACTAAAATCATAATGATATAGGCGTAACTCAATCGAATTAAAAATTCTCTAAGCTCGCCATAATTTAAAGAATCATCATCAAAATAAGGTACATTAAGTACGCCTAATGGTTTGGCACTGTTATCTGTAAACATGATGTATGAAGAGCGATAGTCGCCGCCAAGTTGGTTTATTCTTTCCACAAAACGCTTGGAGACACTTCGGTTAATTTGATTTAAAACATCCGCAGACAAACAGGTTTCAATATCATTTTTCTCGAAATTGGGCTTCGACATTTTAATCAGTCCTCCTTCTAAATCATAGAGGTTAAAATTTACATTATGGATGTTGGCAATCTCATAAATTTTATCTTTGAAAATCATGGGTAAATTCTCTGTTTTAACTTCCCAAGTCGTTTCTTTTAAAACATAATTAATGCTCGATATGAGTTGAGATTCCTTTCGCTCCAAACGCATTCGGTGGTAATCCTGAGACTGTTCACTATATTGATAGATCGTAACCCCTGCAATAAGGACAGAAGCCATCACAACCAACATAATCATGTAGAGAAAGATACGTGACCTTAAAGACAATTTGCGCTTTGCCATAGAAATAGACTTTTGTTAAATATAGAAAAAAAAACCTCGCGGTTTAATTATTCCGAACGCGTTCGTTTGTATAATTTGATTCCCAGCATTAGTAAAACCGCTAATCCAACAAGGGCTAGCATTCCATAAGCCATGTTGAGGGTGCTTTTTAACAACACTAAAAACACAACCGCAAAAAGCAGTAAGGTAGCGCCTTCATTCCAGATCCGCATAAAATTGGAGGTATACTTGATTTGATCTTTTTGGAGTTGTTTAAAAATAAGGTGTGTTTTGATATGATACATGACTAGAAGTACCACAAAACCTAACTTGGCGTGCATCCAAGACTGCTCTAGCCAGTAAGGCGCTAATAGTAACAGCCAGCTACCAAATAAAATAGCGAGAATCGCGGAGGGCCATGTGATAATAAACCACAAGCGTCTGGCCATTAATTTTAATTGTGTCCCTAAAATTTCTTTTTCTGGAGTGGCTTTTTTAGAGGCTTCAATATGGTATATGAAAATCCGCGGAATGTAAAACAGCCCTGCAAACCATGTGATAACAAAGATCAAATGAAGCGATTTAATGTAGTTATAAGAGTCCATAATTATGTTTTTGATATTAATTTTGTCGACACTTCTCCGTATAAAACATACGCCGTTAGGAGGGTAGAAAGAACATCCGATACCGGAAATGCCATCCATACCCCTAGTTCGCCATACCATAAAGGTAATATAAAGATAAGCGGGATAAAGAAAAACCCTTGTCGGGAAAGGGTTAGCAAAAGAGCTGGCACCGCTTTACCAACGGCTTGAAAATAAGCCGATCCAACCAATTGAATCGCTATAATTGGCGTGGCTGCAAAAACCCATCGCATCGCTGTTGGTGTTTTTTCAATGACCAAAGGATCGGTGGTAAACATGCGGGTGATCAGTCCTGGAAATCCAATCAATAAAATAAAGATTAGAGAGGCCATTACCATTGCGTAAATAATCGCAATTCGGATGGTTTGCTTGACGCGATCATAGTTATGAGCCCCATAATTATAGCCAGCAATTGGTACAAAACCTTGAGTAATTCCATAAATAGGAAACAATGCAAACATTAACATTCGAGAAACAATTGCATAGGCTGTAACCGAGGTTTCTCCTCCTAAATCAAATAAAATATTATTCATTAACAAATACGTCACACTCACAATGGCTTGTCGTGAAAGGGTCACTAATCCTAAATTACTAATTTCTGAAACAATCGATTTTTGCAGCTTAAAGTGTGGGCATGAAATTTTCATTTCAGAATGCTTCGAGATGAAAAACCAAAAAATAAATAAAAAGCAAAGCACATAAGATCCCGTTGTTGCCCAAGCGGCTCCCGTCATGCCTAAATCCATGACGTTAATAAATAACACATCCAATACTAAGTTGGATACGGATGGAATCATCATCGCATACATGGCAAATTTGGGTTTTCCTTCGGCTCTGATGACCGTGTTTCCCATCATAGAAAGTGCCAAAAAAGGAACGCCATAAAGGACGATTCGGTAGTATATTTTGGCCGGTTCAAAAATAGTGCCTTTGCCTCCAAAAGCAGGAATAATCCCGTCAATATAAAACAACCCAAAAAACACAAGTACAACTGTCAAGAGTAGGGTCATCGTAATTTGATTCCCAAAGGTTTTTAAGGCTTTTGGGACTTCTTTAGATCCAAGAGCTCTCGAAATAATAGAACTTCCTCCAATCCCAATAGACATCCCTAAGGCAGCTATGAAAAAAGAAACGGGCAACACCACATTAATAGCCGCAATTGCCTGCGAACCAATCCAGTGTCCCACAAAAATAGTATCCACCAAAATATTGAGCGACATGACTAAAATTCCAATAGAAGCTGGAACAGCCTGTTTAATCAGTAATTTACCAATCGTTTCAGTCCCAAAATCGTGTGATGTGGATGTAGTCATTCAGTCTCTGTTATTTAGAATCCCATTCAGTAACCCACTTTGCAAGGAGTGATACCCAAGCTGGATCGTCATTCAAACAAGGGATCGTGGTAAAGTCTTTTCCACCAACTTCATGAAAAATCTCCTCCCCTTCCATCGCGATTTCCTCAAGTGTTTCGAGACAATCACTCACAAAGGCGGGTGTTGCGATGGCCATCGATTTTGTACCTTCTTTTCCTAAGCGTTCAATCGTTCGGTCGGTGTATGGTTGCAACCATGGATCAAACCCTAAACGCGATTGGAACGACGTGGAGTAAACCGCATCTTCTAGTCCCAACGCTTCGCCAACCAAACGCGTCACTTCCAAACACTGGTGTTTATAGCAATACGCATGTGCTTCGGATGGAGTCACACAACACGACTTATCAATCTTACAATGCGACTTCGTAATGTCACTTTTTCGAATGTGGCGTTCTGGAATTCCATGGTAAGAAAACAATAAATGCTCGTAGGTTTTCCCTTTCAAAGAGTCCTTAATCGTATTGGAAAGAACTTTAATATAGTCTGGATTATTATAAAACGGTGGTAAATCAGACAATTTCAATTGTGGGAAATGTTCGTCTCTTAACTCCTTTGCAAGTACCAAAATTGTTTCGGTAGTGGCCATTGCAAATTGAGGGTATAAAGGGACAATTAAAACCTCATCGACGCCTTGATCTACCAGTTTTTGAAACCCTTTTTTCATGGTCATACTGCCGTAACGCATCGCAAGGGCCGTCGGCAAATTGACTTCTTGTTTTAATTTGTTTTCTAAACGCTCGGACAAAACGATTAACGGAGACCCTTCCTCCCACCATATTTTTTGGTATGCTTTTGCTGAGATTTTTGGACGCGTATTAAGGATGATTCCTTTCACTAGCAGGGTTCGGGCCCATAATGGAACATCGATAACGCGCTCATCCATCAAAAATTCGCCTAAATATTTTTTTACATCTTTGGGACTGGGACTGTCTGGAGATCCCAGATTGACTAATAAAACGCCTTTCATATCAAATTGGTTAATTAAGAGATTGAATATATTTTTTGGGAGTAGTCCCGTACTGTTTTTTAAATGCTGAGATAAAATGACTGGCCGTGCTGTAACCAACCTTAAGACCAACTTCATTCACATTGTGTGCTCCTGACTCTAACAATTTTCGAGAAACCTCCATTTTATAATCAAATAAGAAGCCATACACCGTAGTTCCATAAATTTGTTTGAACCCCTCTTTTAGTTTCTTTAAGCTTAAATCAATCTCAGCCGCTAATTCTGTTAAGGTTGGGGGCTCAGAAATACGATTAATCATAATATCTTTGGCTTGCTTGATTTTGACAACATTTGAGTCATCGACCAAAAATGGACATTGCTCTATATTTACTTCTTCTCCTCTATTGAAATATAAACTTAGTAACTCATAGGCCTTTCCTTTAAAGTATAACGATTTTATGGTGGAGTTAAGGTTGTAATTGACCAATTGATTTAAAACAATCGCCATAGACGGAGAAATGTGACCGTCTTTATAGTATTTTTTATCTTGATTGCCCTCACTTAAAAAAGTGATATAATCAGCTTCATGAGAAAATAACCCATGAAATTTTTTGATTGAAATGAGAACTGAAACCACCCAAGAAGATGGGTCAACTTCCAAATATATAGGTAAATCTCTTTGAGGATTATATAGTAATAATGAATTTTCTTCCGGGATGTTAAGACTATATGTTCCATTGTTAAACACAAATTTACATTCGCCTTTTGAGCAAAAATGAAATTGTATAAAAGAGCTATCTATTTCCTTTTCAAGGAGTTGAACTACTGATGTTTCATTTTGATACGTCATGACAATAAACCCCGACTCAATCGTCGTTTCTAAAAAAGACCCTTGAGCGGTGTTTTTTGACTGAGACTGTCCGTTATGTGATTCGTCTTTATTTAGATTCATTATAAATAAAAATTAAAGATTTTATTAGTTTTCATCTGCAAAAATAATAATTTAAACAAAAATAACGAAATAATACATGGAAACCTCTAAACGACATATAAAGTTCTTCTAGCGTTATTTTTTACAAATCAAAGCCGTTATTTTTGTGTCGAAATATTTCCAAATTCATTAATGGAGCAATTTAACAAATCTGAAACAACCTATTTCTATGTCATTGGCCTCAGCTATAGAAAAGCAGATGCAAAAATACGTGGAGAGTTTAGCTTAGACCAAAATGCGAAAGCTAATTTGATGCTACAGGCAAAAGCAAGCGGCATTGAAACCATCGTCGCGACCTCAACCTGTAACCGCACCGAAATATACGGCTTTGCCCGACACCCTTTTGAACTCATAAAGTTGCTTTGTGACAACACCCATGGGACGGTTGAAGATTTTCAACGTGTAGCCTATGTTTATAAAAACAGTGATGCAATACAACATATGTTTAGAGTTGGTGCAGGGCTGGATAGTCAAATTTTAGGCGATTTTGAAATTATTAGTCAACTAAAGATCAGTGCAAAACTTTCTAAAAAATACCAGCTACTAAATGCTTACTTAGAACGATTGATAAATGCCGTCATTCAAGCGAGTAAACGTATCAAGACAGAAACAGAACTATCTTCTGGAGCGACTTCAGTTTCATTTGCTTCTGTACAATACATTAAAAAAACAGTCGAAGCGATCTCTTCAAAAAATATTTTACTCTTTGGAACTGGAAAAATTGGACGTAATACCTGTGAAAATCTAATAAAACACACCAAAAACGAACATATTACCTTGATAAATCGTACGCGTGATCGTGCAGATAAAATTGCAGGAAAATTTAAACTCTTGGTAAAAGACTACAGTCAATTACAAGAAGAAATTGGAAATACGGATATTTTGATTGTGGCAACTGGCGCTCAAAACCCAACGATCGATAAGCATCTGATTCAAAACAAAAAACCGTTGTTGATTCTCGATTTGTCTATCCCTAAAAATGTGAATGAAAATGTGAAAGAATTACCAATGGTGACCTTGGTTCATTTAGATCATTTATCACAAATGACCGATGAGACTCTCGAAAAAAGAAAGCAGTTTATCCCTGTCGCTGAAGGGATTATTGCCGAGATAAAAACAGAATTTGACGAATGGGTAGACAATCGAAAGTTTGCACCAACGATCAAAGCCTTGAAAGAAAAATTACAAGTCTTTGCAACTGCTGAAGTTGATTCGCAACGAAAAAAAATAAATGAATTTAATGAAGCACAAGCTGCATTGATTAGTACCAATTTAGTTCAAAAAATAACCAACCACTTTGCTCACCATCTGAAGGACGAAACGATCTCAAAAAATGACAGTCTCGAACTCATAAAAAAGGTGTTCCAATTAGATTCCAAAAAACATGTCTAAAATTATTCGAATCGGTACGCGTGATAGCGCCCTTGCACTCTGGCAAGCCAAAACAGTGCAGTCTCAGCTAGAGCATTTAGGGCACAAAACAGTGTTGGTTCCTGTAAAATCTACGGGAGATCTGGTCTTAAATAAACCCATTTATGAACTAGGGATTACAGGCGTTTTTACTCGGACTTTAGACATCGCTTTGATCAATGAAGAAATTGATATTGCCGTTCATTCCTTAAAAGATGTTCCCACTGTTTTACCAGAAGGGGTGGTGCAAGCAGCTGTTTTAAAGCGAGGGAACATCAGAGATACGCTGGTGTTTAAAACCAATGAAGAGTTTTTGGCACAGAAGGATGCCGTAATTGCAACCGGAAGCCTACGACGTAAAGCGCAGTGGCTCAACAGATACCCAACACATAACATTGTCGGTTTAAGAGGGAATGTAAATACGCGCCTCGAAAAATTAGAAAACAGCGATTGGAATGGCGCCATTTTTGCCGCTGCGGGCTTGGGACGACTGGACTTAACCCCAGAAGATTCTGTGAATTTGGAGTGGATGGTGCCAGCACCAGCACAAGGCGCGGTGATGATTGCAAGTCTTAAAACCAACATAGAAGCTCTTGAAGCGTGTGCACCTCTTAATCACGAAGAGACAGACATCTCTACCAAAATCGAACGCGAATTTTTAAATAAACTAGAAGGCGGATGTAGCGCCCCAATTGGCGCACTCGCCTATATAAAAGAAGAAGAAATTCATTTCCATGGGATTGTTTTAAGCCCCGATGGCACTAAAAAAATTGAGGCTAAACGTACCGCTAAACTTGGAGAACACTACACGCTAGTCGATGATTGTGTAGCGTTTATTTTGAGTCGTGGTGGAAAAACCCTCATAGGAACCACAGCAAAAGAAGATGGACCCACCACTATTTTTTCTTCTAAATTATTGAGTCCAGGACAAAAAGATTTATTTAATAACACTCTCAACGTCGAGAGTTCAGACTTTATCAAAACCGCTGCCAACCGTATCAAACCAGTAGTTTTAAAAGCAGCCCATAAAAATGTAGTCATTACGAGCAAAAATGGTGTAGAAGCCATTTTAAATAATTGTCCTGTTGAAGATTTAAATTTTGAAACCATTTACTGTGTGGGCAGACGTACCAAACGCATGATCGAGCAGAAAATTGGCCCTGTCAAACATTCAGAGAAAAATGCCAAAGCCTTGGCAAATCATTTGGTAGATTTTATTGAAGGTTCAGAAGTGACCTATTTTTGTAGTGACATTCGGATGGATGACTTACCTTCTATTTTGGAGGACAGCAATATCAAGGTTAAAGAAATTGAGGCCTATAGCACCAAGCTTGAAGCTCCAAAATTAGAAAAATCTATAGAAGGAGTCCTGTTTTACAGCCCTTCCACAATTCAGAGTTTTTTACAAAAAAACGAACCTACTTGTATTGCGTATTGTATCGGCGAAAGCACTGCCAAAGTCGCAAGAACCCATTTTCAAGATGTCCGAGTGGCAAAAATCCCAACTGTAGAAAGTGTCATCGAACTCGTTAATCAAAATTATATTTAAACGTTATGATCAAAAACGATTTATTTTTAAAAGCACTTAGAGGAGAAACGGTTGAACGTCCTCCTGTTTGGATGATGCGTCAAGCTGGACGTTATTTACCAGAATTCATCGCTATCAGAGAAAAATATGATTTTTTTACGCGCTGTCGCACCCCTGAATTGGCGAGCGAGATAACGGTTCAGCCCATCCGTCGTTATGGAATGGATGCTGCTATTTTGTTTTGTGACATCTTAGTCATCCCACAAGCGATGAATATTGAGGTGGAAATGAAGCCCAATTTTGGGCCTTATTTACCAAATCCGGTGCGCACCCAAAAAGATGTGGACAATGTGATCGTTCCTGATGTGACTGTCGAATTAGACTATGTCTATCAAGCCATTAAAGCAACCAAAGAATTATTAAATGACGACATTCCTTTGATTGGTTTTGCAGGATCGCCGTGGACCATTTTATGTTACTGTGTACAAGGGCAAGGCAGCAAAAACTTTGACAAAGCCAAAGAGTTTTGTTTTACCAATCCAATGGCAGCACATCAGTTATTACAAAAAATTACAGATACCACCATTGCCTACCTTAAAGAAAAAGTCAAGGCGGGAGTCAATGCCGTTCAACTATTTGACTCTTGGGGTGGCATGTTGTCTCCGACCGATTATCAAGAATTTTCATGGCAGTATATCAATCAAATCATTGAAGCCCTAAAAGACGATGCGCCCGTCATTGCTTTTGGAAAGGGCTGTTGGTTTGCACTGGGCGATATGGCAAAATCCAATGCCTCAGCCCTTGGAATTGACTGGACGTGTTCCGCTCGAAATGCGCGTTATTTAACCGGTGGAAATGTGACACTTCAAGGGAATTTTGATCCCTCACGATTGTTATCCCCCCCTGCCGAAATCAAAAAGATGGTCCATCAAATGATTAATGAATTTGGAAAAGACAAATACATTGTAAATCTTGGACATGGCATTCTTCCAAACATCCCTATCGATCATGCCAAAGCATTTATTGATGCTGTAAAAGAATATAAAGTATAAATGAAAGACCTATTTTTTAAATATATTCATGAGCTACAAGACACCATCACTTCAAGACTTGAAACGATTGACGGAACAGCCGCTTTCAAAGAAGACGTTTGGGAACGCCCCGAAGGTGGTGGCGGTCGCACCCGTGTGATCGAAAATGGAACTGTTTTTGAAAAAGGCGGTGTTAATATTTCAGGTGTACATGGTAAATTACCGGCCTCTATGCAAGCGTATTTTAAAGTAGGTGAGGTTGATTTTTTTGCCTGTGGACTGAGCTTAGTCTTGCACCCAAAAAACCCGATGGCTCCAACAGTACATGCCAATTGGCGTTATTTTGAAATGTATAATAAACAAGGAGATATCATTGACCAATGGTTTGGAGGTGGACAAGATTTAACCCCCTATTATTTGTTTGATGAGGATGCCATCCATTTTCATCAAACCTGTAAAACCGCCTGTGACAAGCACAGTCCCGATTTTTATGAAACCTACAAAAACCGCTGTGATGAATACTTTTACAACAGCCATCGCAACGAAGCGCGAGGCATTGGCGGTCTCTTTTTTGATTACTGCAAAGCGTCCGACGCCATGAGTATGGCACAATGGTTTGATTTTGTAAGCGAAGTGGGCGATAGCTTTTTAGAAGCCTATGTGCCAATCTTAGAAAAAAGAATACATTTACCTTATTCAAGTGAAGAGCGAAACTGGCAAGAGATTAGAAGAGGACGCTATGTCGAGTTTAATTTAGTCCATGACAAAGGCACCCTATTTGGCTTAAAAACAAATGGAAGAATTGAAAGTATTTTGATGAGCTTGCCTCCCCATGTCCAATGGGTGTATGACCACCATCCAGAGCCGAACAGTAGAGAAGAACAATTAATGCGGGTGTTAAAAACCCCTAAAAACTGGGTTTAATATGTATCCTATCAAAAGAAATAGACGGCTGCGATCCAATGAATCGATCCGAAATATCGTACGAGAAACGATCCTAACGCCTCATGATTTTTTAGTACCTTTATTTGTCGTAGAAGGCAAAGGGGTGAAATCTGAAATCCCTTCCATGCCCAACTACTTTCGGTATAGTTTAGACACGCTCGAGTCCGAAGTAAAATTGCTTTGGAGTCTAGGTTTAAAATCGGTGCTGGTCTTTGTCAAAGTCGCGGATTCACTTAAAGACAACAAAGGAACCGAAGCCTTAAACCCGAACGGCTTGATGCAACGGGCTGTGAAAACCATCAAAAACGCATGCCCCGAAATGCTTGTGATGACCGACGTCGCTCTGGATCCGTATTCAATTTATGGACACGACGGTATTGTTTCTGATGGAATTATTCAAAATGATGATACGGTGGAAATTTTGACCGGAATGAGTTTGTCTCATATTGAAGCTGGTGCCGATTTTGTCGCTCCAAGTGATATGATGGATGGTCGAATTTTAAGTATTCGTGAAGCCTTTGAAGATGATGAGTATGTAGATGCGGGCATCATGAGTTACAGTGCCAAGTATGCCTCTTCATTTTATGGCCCTTTTAGAGATGCCTTAGATTCTGCTCCCGTAGACTCGAACGACATCCCAAAAGATAAAAAAACCTATCAAATGGATTATGCAAACCGTTTTGAAGCCCTCAGAGAAACCGAAATGGACATCGATGAAGGTGCCGATATTGTAATGGTCAAACCCGGCTTGGCTTACCTAGACATTCTTCGAGAAATTAAAAATGAGTTTGATGTACCAGTAGCAGCCTATCAAGTGAGTGGCGAATACGCGATGATTAAAGCCGCAAGTGAAAAAGGATGGCTAAATCATGATCAAGCAGTGCTAGAAACTACGATGGCATTTAAGCGGGCTGGCGCCGATATTATTGCCAGTTATTTTGCGAAAGACATTGTGAAGCTTATTGGTTAATTTTGTTTTTTCAACTAATATTTAATGGTTGGTGTCGTTTTTGATGGTTTTTTCCTTAAATTTATTACACCCAAATTATCTATTATGAAACAAGCACTCCTATTTGCGACAGCTTTCCTACTGTTCTTTTCCTGCGTGGAAACAGACTATGTCAACGACCGTGTTGATCCTAAAATATTCATTTCAAATCCTTTATTCGAGCTTAAAAAAAGGAGGTGATGAATATCCATTTCAAATCGACTATTTCAATTATGTTGGTAAACAAGTTGAAAACCCAAAAGTAAGCTGGACTAGCAGTGACCCTGCCATTTTAGAGATCACAGAAGATGGACTCGCAACTGGAATAGATTTCGGAACTGCAACCGTAACGGCAACCCTGATTACATCTGAAGAAGCTCAGACAATTATTAGCAGGGACGAAGTTATTGTTTCAATGGCTACATTGAAAGAGTCCCTAGAATTCGTAGGGAAAATTATTTCAACGAGTTCGTATCAACTGGGAGGAAGCTACGCTTTGACAGCACTTAATAATGGCGGGATAAAGCTTACCCTTAAAGAAGATTACGAAGCCTCTACAAGTTTGCCTGGACTGTACATTTACCTTGGCAACAATCCAAAATCTATTGCAGATGCGCATGAAATAGGGCCCGTCACTGTTTTTAAAGGCACTCATTTTTACGACTTACCGACCCTTGATATTTATGATTATAACTACATCTTGTACTGGTGCAAACCGTTTGGAGTGAAGGTTGGCGAAGGTCAAATAAAATAATCCCCCCCTATTATGAAAAAAACAATTCTATTAAGCCTGCTTTTCGTGTTTTCATGTCAATTTATGAGCCATGCACAATGGTTAGAAAAAAAAGGAGATGGGTATTTCAAGTTAGGTGCTTGGTCGCTTGTAGCGGATCAACATTATACAAATACTGGAGAGATTGACCCCAACGCCACTCGTGGTACTTTTAATTTAAATTTGTATGCAAAATATGGGCTCTCTGAAAACTGGAATGTCATTACATACATCCCTTTTTATGTAAAGACATATCAAAATCATGTAGTGTCTGAAGTCACAGGTGAAAAAATAACGAACGGTGAAGAATTTAGTAGTTTTGGAGACATGGATTTAGGCATAGAATATCGCTTATTTAAAAAATCCAAGCATGCCTTTTCTGCGGTTTTTACGTTAGGAATTCCATCAGGAAATAACAACGCGGGAAGCGATGGGAGCTATCAAACGGGGGATGGGGAATTTAATCAAGAAATTAGAATCAATGCTGGAACCTCTTTTAAAATTTCTACACTCTCTTTCTACGCTAAAGCCTATCTTGGATTTAACAACAGAACCGAGAATTTTTCAGATGAAATTAGAACTGGGTTCGAATTGGGAACGAGCTTTTTTCAAAAAAAACTACTTCTATTAATGCGTTCTAACATTGTGGAATCCTTGAGAAATGGCTCCTTAAATGCCGCCAATAGTAATGGGAGTATTTTTGCAAATAATGTGGAGTTTGCAGGACTTGGTGGAGAAATCGCTTGGAAATTTACAGAAAACTTGGGCGTCAGTTTTGGGTACGGAGGTGCCCTCTCTGGAAGACTTATTTATGCGTCACCTAGCTATTCGGCAGGACTCTTTTATTTACTTAAATAAGAAGTTTGAAGGTGTCTTATTTATGTTTACTTTTATAAAAACTAAAACACTCATAAATGAAAAAATTCATATCGCGTCTCGTTATCCTAACTGCAGTACTGATCGCCGCACTTTATATTACGGATACAACTTATATTATAAAAGCCGTCCGAACAATCTATTTTAATGGCCATACGACCGCATTTCTTGATGACTATACGTTTTCAAAGAATAAGACTGTTAAAACCGGAAATTCTAAGGCATGGCCACTCCACAAAAACTACAATAAAATTCCTGCCACACAGAAACTTTTAGACCTTCACAAAACACAAGGAACTGTCGCATATTTAATTATTAAAAATGACAGTCTTTTGTATGAGGCGTATTATGATGGCTACAACGAAGACTCGAGAAGTAATTCATTTTCTATGGCAAAAAGCTATGTGAGTGGTCTTTTAGGAAAGGCAATAATGGAAGGGTTTATAAAAGGTTTAGAGCAGCCAGTAAGTGACTTTTTTCCACAATATAAAGAAGGACTTGGTGCTAAAGTAACTGTTGGGGATCTTGCGTCCATGGCATCAGGATCGAGTTGGGACGAATCTTACTACTCGCCTTTTTCTATCACAACAAAAGCGTATTATGGAGAAAACTTAGAAGAACTTACCCTTAGCCTAACAACCGAAATTGAGCCTGGACAGGCCTTCAAATACGCTAGTGGCGACACTCAATTATTGGCGATGGTGATTGAAAAAGCAACTGGAAAAAAACTATACGATTACTTGTCTGAGAGTTTTTGGATCCCTTTAGAAAGTGAAAACGAAGCCCTTTGGCAGGTAGATAGCGAAACCAATGCGATGGTAAAAGCATACTGTTGTATAGCCACCAATGCTAAAGATTTTGCACGCTTTGGAAAACTCTATAAAAACCATGGAAAATGGAATGGGCAACAAGTTTTAGATTCCACTTTTGTTGCAAAATCTATTCAGCCACGCTTTAAGGAATCTCCTAGATATGGGTACGGATGGTGGTTACGAAAAACAGAAGACAAATCATTTTTTATGATGGAAGGCCACCTAGGACAATGTGTGGTTGTGGAGCCAAAAGACGATCTTATTGTCGTACGTCTTGGCCATGCAAAAGAATCGTTTGATCATGATCCATACAATGGTGACATCAGTGTTTATATTGAAGAAGCCTATAAAATGTTATCCAATGATCCACAAACTCAACCTTGAAAATCTACTTTTTTTAGATATTGAAACGGTTCCAGAAACCGGAAATTTTTCTGACCTCTCCAAAGAAAAACAACAACTTTGGGAGCAGAAATCAAAATACCAACGCAAAGAAGACTTCAGCCCAGAAGCCTTTTATGACCGTGCTGGAATTTGGGCAGAATTTGGGAAAATCGTCTGTGTTTCTGTCGGCTATTTTACCTTTGTAGATTCTGAACGCCACTTTAGAGTCACGTCTTTTTATGGAGAGGAACACACACTTCTTTTAGAGTTTAAAACACTGATTGAAACGCATTTCTCAAAACCCAAACACTTACTCTGTGCTCATAATGGAAAAGAATTTGACTTCCCATACATTGCTCGACGAATGATCATCCACGGCATTGAACTCCCCTTAAAATTAAATTTATTCGGCAAAAAGCCCTGGGAAGTCCCGCATTTGGACACCCTAGAGTTATGGAAGTTTGGAGACTTTAAACATTATACGTCTCTAAAATTATTAACCAGTGTATTGGGAATCCCTTCCCCAAAAGATGATATTGACGGCAGTGAAATTTTCCGAGTATATTACGAAGAAAATGATATTGAGCGCATTGTGACCTATTGTCAAAAAGACACCATAGCAGTTGCACAAATTATACTTCGACTCCGAGGAGAAGCCCTATTAGAAACGGCTGAAATTGCTTATATTTAGGCAATGAATAAATCGCCTGTTCTTAGTGTTCAAAACCTTAGGGTCGCTTTTCAATCCAATACAACTTTGAATGAAGTGCTTCATGGCATCTCTTATGATGTTTTTCCAAATGAAATTCTTGGGATTGTTGGCGAATCTGGGAGTGGAAAATCGGTCGCTTCGCTCGCTGTCATGGGCTTATTACCCCCAAAAAATAGCGTAATTTCTTCGGGAGCGGTTATATTTAATAATGAAGATCTTCTTAACTATTCTCAAAAACAACTCGAGGAGCTGCGTGGGCAAAAAATAGCCATGATATTTCAAGAGCCTATGAGTGCTCTAAACCCGTCAATGAACTGCGGGAAACAAGTGGAAGAAATTTTACTTCAACACACTAACATTTCAAAAAAAGCGGCAAAGGAAGAAGTGATTCGTTTATTTAATGCTGTTAAAATTCCTGAACCAGAAAGCAGCTCTAAAAAATATCCACATGAGATCTCTGGTGGCCAACAACAGCGAGTCATGATTGCCATGGCCATTGCCTGTAAACCGGATATTCTAATCGCTGACGAGCCAACCACCGCTCTAGATGTAACTGTTCAAAAGGATATCATTTCACTGTTAAAGACACTTCAAAAAGAATTCAAAATGAGTGTCATTTTTATCAGTCATGATTTGGCCTTAGTTTCTGAAATTGCAGATCGGGTCCTAGTCATGTATAAAGGCTCTATTGTAGAAAAAGGCGAGACGAAAACAGTCTTTAAAAACCCCAAAGAAGACTATACAAAAGCATTAATCGGTGCACGCCCAACCTTAAAATCACGCTTAAAACAATTGCCAACCATCAGCGATTTTTTATCAAACACTATTTCGAAAAACATCATTTCAGAAACAGATCGCGCTAAAAAACACGAAGAAATTTATAGCCAAGTCCCTTTGTTGGAAGTGATAAATCTTGAAAAAACATATTTTTCCAAAGCCTCTTTTTTTGGAACAAAAACAGCATTTAAAGCCGTAGATGATGTCAACTTTAAGGTCTACCCTGGCGAAACACTGGGGCTTGTCGGAGAATCTGGATGTGGTAAATCGACTCTTGGAAAAGCAATTCTTCAACTGGACAAAGCCACTGCTGGAAATCTGAAATACAAGGGGATCGACATTACCAATCTTTCTAAAAAAGAATTGCGGTCGTTACGTAAAGACATTCAGATTATTTTTCAGGATCCGTATGCATCCCTAAATCCGCGCCTTACTGTTGGAACTGCCATTATGGAGCCCATGAACGTCCATAAATTATTCTCATCAGATGAAGAACGCAAAGCAAAAACCATAGAAATTTTGGAGAAAGTGGGCTTAGAAGCGTCTCATTTTGACCGGTACCCTCATGAGTTTTCTGGTGGACAACGGCAGCGTATTGGAATAGCGAGAACCATTGCCGTACAGCCAACCTTAATTATTTGTGACGAATCGGTGTCTGCCTTGGACATTTCGGTGCAAGCACAAGTGCTAAATTTATTGAATTCTCTTAAAGACGATTATGGATTTACCTATATTTTTATCTCCCATGATTTATCGGTTGTAAAATTTATGTCCGATCAATTAATGGTCATGAATCAGGGAAAAATAGAAGAGATTGGAGAGGCAGATACTATTTATGAATCGCCTCAAAAGGTGTATACTAAAGCGTTGATCGACGCCATTCCAAAAGGGTTATAGTTCCATTTCTGGAACCGGTCCTTCAATAATTAAATGACCTTCGGTTGCTTGTTGAATCGTTTCTACAGAAATTCCTGGCGCGCGTTCTAAGAGTTTAAAACCGTCTTTGGTGACTTCCAGAACTGCTAAGTTGGTGACGACTTTCTTGACACAGTCAACGCCTGTCAACGGCAATGAGCAACGTTTCAAAAGCTTCGATTCTCCTTTTTTATTGGTGTGCATCATGGCGACAATAATATTCTCGGCACTAGCAACCAAGTCCATAGCACCTCCCATCCCTTTAACCATATACCCTGGGATTTTCCAATTGGCTATATCACCATTTTCTGAAACTTCCATAGCGCCTAAGATTGTGAGATCTACATGCTTGCCACGGATCATAGAGAAGCTAGTAGCGGAGTCAAAATAGCTAGCGCCATTAAGAGCGGTAATGGTTTGTTTTCCCGCATTTATGAGGTCTGCATCTTCTTCGCCATCCAAGGGGAATGGCCCCATTCCTAAAATCCCGTTTTCGCTTTGAAATTCGACTTCTATATCTTGACGAACAAAATTAGCGACGAGCGTCGGAATCCCGATTCCAAGATTGACATAGTAGCCATTTTTGACTTCTTTAGCAATTCGTTTTGCAATTCCAGTTTTGTCTAACATGATTCTAATGTTTATCTAACGGTTCGTTTTTCAATGCGCTTCTCGTAATTTTTTCCTTCAAAAATGCGTTGTACAAAGATGCCTGGAATATGAATTTGGTTGGGGTCAAGCGCACCTACAGGTACTAATTCTTCAACCTCAGCCACCGTAATGGTTGCGGCCCCACACATATTGGGATTAAAATTTCTTGCTGTACCTTTAAATATTAAATTCCCTGCCGCATCCCCTTTCCATGCTTTCACAAAAGAAAAATCAGCCTTAAACGCCATTTCCAAAACGTACATTTTACCATCAAACTCGCGTGTTTCTTTTCCTTCTGCTACTTCAGTTCCGTAGCCAGCAGGCGTATAAATAGCGGGAAATCCTGCTTGTGCAGCACGACAACGTTCGGCCAGGGTTCCTTGAGGAATCAGTTCGACATCCAATTCCCCCGAAAGCATTTGACGCTCAAACTCGTCATTTTCTCCAACATAAGAGGCGATCATTTTTTTAATCTGATGGTTTTGAAGTAATAACCCAAGCCCAAAATCATCGACTCCTGCATTGTTAGAAATACAGGTAAGATTTTTAATACCCATATCAACCAGTTCAGAAATCGCATTTTCAGGGATCCCACACAGTCCAAAACCACCAAGCATAAAGGTCATTTCGCTAGAAACACCTTTAAGCGCTTCTTTAACATTCGCCACTTGTTTGTTTATCATCGTTTTAATTTAGGATAAAAAAGTACAAAAAAAATCTTATTAATTGGTCGGTTTGACTAGAAATCGAAATCTGGTGTAATCGTCGTATTATCATTTGGAATGACGTCGCCTTCTTCATTGATGGATTCACAATCAACTTCAATGGTGAGTTCTTCAGGGGCCAAGAATTCTTCTTCTGAAATATTCAAGTCCTCAAGTTCATAACAACTTCGCATAAAATTAGCCCAAATAGGAAGTGCCATCGAAGCCCCTTGTCCATACGTAATTGTTTTAAAGTGCGTCGCGCGGTCTTCACCACCAACCCAAACACCTGTTACCAAGTTAGGAACCATCCCCATAAACCAACCGTCACTTTGGTTTTGTGTGGTTCCTGTTTTTCCAGCAATTGGATTTTTGAATTCATACGGGTAGCCTGTAACAATTTCTTTATAAACGAGTTGATTTTTAGCGGCACTGTGTCGTAGTCGCTGACCAGAGCCAAATTGCGTCACACCTTCCATCAGTTTGACAGTCACATAGGCGACTTCTTTACTGAGAACATCTTTGGTTTCAGGTGAAAATTGATACAGTATGGTGCCACTTTTATCTTCGATATGCGTGACCATCACTGGTTTTGTATAAACACCTTGATTTGCAAAGCTAGAGTATGCAGCGACCATTTCGTATACACTTAAATCGGGAGTTCCAAGCGCAATTGATGGGACAGCGGGAATTTTTTGTTGGACGCCTAAACTATGTGCTAGATTAATCACGGGCTGTGGCCCAATTTCATTCATCAGTCGAGCGGTGATGGTATTTCTAGAATTTGCTAATGCAGATTTTAATGTTTCGAAGCCTCCATAGTTCCCGCCAGAATTTTTGGGAGCCCACGGTTTCATGTTTCCATGTTTGAGCGCTTCAATGGTAATTTGAGATTTTGGGAAGGTATCACATGGCGATAAATGTAGCTGATCAATGGCTGCGGCATATACAAAAGGTTTAAAGGTAGAGCCCACTTGTCGCTTTCCTTGTTTGACCATGTCGTATTGAAAATGCTTGTAATTAACGCCACCAACCCAAGCCTTTACATGCCCCGTCTGCGGCTCCATAGACATCATTCCTGTTCTTAAAAACGTTTTATAATAACGCATCGAATCTAAAGGCGTCATTATGGTATCTATTTCATTGTTTTCTGAAGTCCATGAAAATATTTTCATGGGAATTGGCTTTTTAAAGGATGTTCTAATTTCATCCTCTGATTTTTTAAGGTCATACTTCATTTTTCGCCAACGTTCCGAACGTCGCATACCACTATTTAATAAGCTTGTAATTTCCTTTGGTTTTAAATCTAAAAAGGGGGCGGTTCGATTTCGTTTTGGTGTGTTTTGAACAAAAAATTCTGCTTGTAAATTGGCCATATGTTCTTTGGAGGCTGTTTCTGCAAAGGTTTGCATCCGCGAATCGATCGTGGTGTAAATTTTTAAACCGTCTTTATAAATATTATAAGTATCGCCATTTGGCTTTGTATTTTGAGGGTTTTTAACCCATTCCTTCATAAACCCTCTAAGGTACGCTCTAAAATACGTCGCGATCCCTTCACGATGCGATTCTGGTGAATAGTTGAGTCCTAAAGGCAATTGTTGAAGTGAATCTTTGAGCGTTTCATCAATAAAATCGTATTTAGCCATTTGATTTAATACCACATTTCGGCGGTTTCTAGTCCCTTCGGGATTTCGTTTTGGTCGCGGGTTGTAAAGCGACGAATTTTTAAACATTCCTACTAGCATCGCCGATTCGTTGATATTTAAATCTTTGGGTTCTTTTCCAAAATAAATTCTGGATGCAGATCGAATGCCATCAGCATTATTTCCAAAATCATAGATATTAAAGTATTGAGCGATAATTTCTTCTTTAGTGTATTGGCGCTCTAAACGTGTGGCAATGACCCATTCTTTAATTTTTTGAGTGATTCTACCAAACGTGTTTCGAGAACCTTCTCCGTGAAAAAGTTGTTTGGCTAATTGTTGGGAAATGGTACTTGCACCCCCGCCTTTACCGAGTTTGACCACTGCTCTCAATGTTCCTCTTGCATCGATTCCTGCGTGCTCGTAATAACGAACATCTTCAGTGGCAACAAGGGCTTCAACAAGATGCTTTGGAAGTTCGCTATAAGCGACAGGAGTCCGATTGTCTTCGTAATAAAATTTCCCAAGGGTTTTACCGTCAGATGAAATAATCTCAGTGGCTAAATTGGTGCGAGGATTTTCAAGTGCTGTATGATCTGGCATCGACCCAAAAAGCCCAAATGATGCTAAAATAAAAACGAAAAAAGCACTCACAAGAAGCGCTAAAAAACCCATCCAAAACCAACGAATTGGTTTTGAAAAATTTGGAGAGGATGTCTTTTTTTTTGCCATAATCGCTAGTTATTTGTTTGGATATTCAATACTAAAGCCGACATCAATAATACCTTTTAACTGAGCAATCCCTTCAGATTCTCCCCGAATACGCATTGCTTGTTGGATGTGTAGTTGATAAGATCCTTTTTCTGAAAACACAAAAGGCGTGTCATGACCTTTAATCCAAAGTTTGTGCTCTTTTATAGAAGTAAATCCAGTCCCTAGAAGCTCGCCATTAGGTTTGGCCATTTTATATTCTAAAGTATCTTTAGTGACTTTTCCATTCGGGTAATTTAATTCGATTACTAAAAATAAATTACTAAACTTATAGTCCATAGTCGTTCTTAAATTAATAAACAAATCATAAGGATTGATGGTATCCGGCGCGATAAAATCGTAGCTAATCGTTTGCTGTTTATCCCATCTCTCTGGGATTGACGTATAGCGGTCAAACGGCTTATTTTGTTGGCATGAAAATGCTACAAAAGCAAAAAGAAGGATCCATAAAGCAGGTTTACTTTGCATTGTTGTTCTGGGGTCTTGGTTTTTTGTTGTTTCTGTTATTTCTATTATTCTTACGTTTGTTGTTTTTTGAACGACTTTGATTTTTAGGTTTATCAAATCGAGTTAAGCTATCTTGACCAACAACGTTTTCAAAATCTACTTTAGTATCAACAATTAGTTCAGATGCATACTCTTCTAAACTTGCAACCTTTTCCTTTTTAGCGTTTTTTGCAATAATTTCATTAGCTTGTTCTGTGGTAAGAATGTGCCAATTCATCCATTCGCCTTCGTAGGCATACCACATATGACCTTTAAAAATATCTGTTTTTTGACAAACTGCGGTGCCTTTTTCTGTTCTTAATTTAACTTCTGTTTTGGGAAAGGATTTTAAAGCATCTAAATAGGCGTCTAGTTCATAGTTCAAACAACACTTCAGTTTTCCGCATTGACCAGCTAACTTTAACGGGTTTAATGACAATTGCTGGTAACGGGCTGCAGAGGTGTTTACAGATCTGAAATCGGTCAGCCAAGTAGAACAACACAATTCTCGACCACAAGAACCAATTCCTCCAAGTCGAGCCGCTTCCTGACGCAACCCTATTTGTTTCATTTCGATTCGTGTTCTAAATTCTCGAGCAAACAATTTGATGAGCTCTCTAAAATCTACACGCTCATCTGCTGTGTAATAAAACGTTGCTTTACTCGCATCACCCTGAAACTCAATGTCAGAGATTTTCATTTTCAGCCTTAAATCAATCGCAAATTGTCTTGCTTTGACTTTCATTGGCTCTTCTTTTTCTCTTGCTTCTATCCAAATATCAATGTCTCTTTGGGAGGCTTTTCTGTAAATCTTAAAAACATCTTCTGGTTTTTCAGAAATTTTTTTGCGTTTCATTTGGACTTTAACCAATTCCCCCGAAAGGGTTACCATACCGATATCGTGTCCAGAAGCCGCTTGAGTCGCCACAACATCTCCGATACTTAGAGTTAAATTTTCAGTGTTTTTGTAATATACTTTTCGGCCGTTTTTAAAACGAACTTCTACCCAATTAAAAGGGGTTGCACCAGTAGGAAGTGTCATGTTTGAAAGCCAGTCAAAAACAGTGAGTTTGTTACAGCTATCTGTACCACATGTACCATTATTTTTACAGCCTTTAGGTTGGCCATCTTTCCCTGTTGAGCAACTTGTACACCCCATAATTTATATATATTGAATTTGTCAATGCCACAGGCATTACAAATGCGGATTAGTTTTTGATCTAAAACGTAAATATAAGATTATTTTAAGGACTTAAAAAATCTATTGTGCTCTCTTAAATTAAGAATGTTTCGGCTTTGCTAAGGTCTCAAAAATATTTCTGAGATCTTTCTTGTATGGCAAGTGATCGGCACGACCTTTTTTAAAAATATCATTACTATTTCCTTGGCCTTTTCTCAATTTCTTTTGTGCTTCGGGTGACAATTGGCTAACTTCCATACAATTTGTGGAACAGCAGTTTTCCATTGCTTCCTTACATGTATCGCATTGAATAAATAATAAATGGCAAGCTGCATTGGCACAATTCACATGAATATCCGCAGGTTCTCCGCATTGGTGACAATTTGCAATGACATCCTCCGAAATCTTTTCGGCGCGTCTTTGATCAAATACAAAATTTTTCCCAATAAATTTATTTTCAACTCCTAGATTTGCAGTTTGACGGGCATAGTTAATAATCCCGCCTTCCAATTGATACACGTTTTTAAATCCTTTATGCTTGTAATAAGCACTGGCTTTTTCACAGCGGATTCCGCCAGTACAATACATCACCAATTTTTTGGTTTCTTTATAATCTTTGAGGTCCTCTTCAATTAAATCTAAGGATTCTCTAAAAGTATCTACGTCGGGTGTGACGGCATTTTTAAAATGACCTATTTCGCTTTCATAATGGTTTCTCATATCTACCACCACGGCATTTTCATCTTCAATAAGTGCATTAAATTCAGATGCATTAACATGGATTCCTCTGTTTGACGCATCAAATGTTTTGTCATTCAAACCATCAGAAACAATTTTATCTCGAACCTTTACTTTTAGTTTTAAAAACGAAAATAAATCGTGCTCAATCGCGATATTAATCCGAACGTTTTCTAAAAAAACAATGGTATCTAAATGATTCTTAAACGCTTCAAAATTATCAGCTGGTACAGAAAGTTGCGCATTGATCCCTTCGTGCGCAATATAAATACGCCCTAAAACGTCAATGCTATCCCAAAAAAGAAATAAATGGTTTCTTAGCAACTCGGTGTTGCCAATTTTTGAATACTTATAGAAAGAGATGGTCAAGCGATCTTTGCCTGCCTGTTGGATGAATTCCGCTCTTTCAATATTGCTTAAGGTATTGTACAGTTGCATGCTATACTAATTTTAAGTTCATAATGATTGAAGTACAAATGTAGCAATTTTTAGAACATACGCTGTAAATGGGTCTAAAAAGCGTTCATAAATAATATAAAAAGGTTCGTTAAATTTTAAAAACTTTACAAAAGATATGCTATTTTAGCAGGAAGAAAGAATTAGATACAAAAGAACTATGAGCAGCGAAAAAGATGCAAAATTAAAAGCCCTCAAGCTAACATTAGACAAGCTTGACAAAGCGTACGGAAAAGGCACCGTAATGAGAATGAGTGATGCTCCAGTGGTGGATGTCGAAGTAACCTCCTCAGGATCTTTAGGATTAGACATCGCCTTGGGCGTTGGAGGTTACCCTAGAGGTCGTGTGATTGAAATATATGGCCCTGAATCTTCAGGAAAAACAACCATGACATTACACGCAATTGCCGAAACTCAAAAGGCGGGTGGTATTGCAGCGTTTATTGATGCAGAACATGCTTTTGATCGTTTTTATGCTCAAAACTTAGGCGTTGATATTGATAACCTTATTATTTCTCAACCTGACAATGGTGAGCAAGCTCTTGAAATCGCGGATAATTTAGTGCGTTCTGGAGCCATTGATATGGTAGTCATTGATTCTGTAGCTGCACTGACGCCAAAAAGTGAAATTGAAGGCGAAATGGGCGATTCTAAAATGGGTCTTCATGCCCGTTTGATGTCTCAAGCTTTACGAAAATTGACGGGATCGATCAGTAAAACAAACTGTACGATGATCTTTATTAACCAATTACGTGAAAAGATTGGGGTGATGTTTGGGAATCCAGAAACAACAACGGGTGGTAACGCCTTAAAGTTTTATGCATCGATCCGTCTAGACATTCGTCGTTCGACTCAAATAAAAGATAGTGACGGCAATGTGCTAGGAAACAAAACACGTGTGAAAGTTGTAAAAAACAAAGTGGCACCGCCGTTTCGTTTAGCAGAATTTGACATCATGTATGGTCAAGGCGTATCTAAAGTTGGAGAAATTTTAGATGTGGCCGTCGAGCACGAGATCGTTAAGAAAAGTGGCTCGTGGTTTAGCTATGAAGACACAAAACTGGGTCAAGGTCGCGATGCTGTGAAGCAAATGATTAAAGACAATCCAGAGTTGATGGATGAACTAGAAGCAAAAATAAAAGTAGTTTTAGAGGTTGAAGCTTAAAAAAAATAAACTTTACTAAAAATCCCGATTCGTCGGGATTTTTTTATGCCTTTAAATCCGCTTCCAAAGAATTTGAAATGAGTCTAAAAACTTTTTTGCTTAATTCCCCAGTGTCCTCAATTGTCAAGCTTTCAGTAGAGATCGTTGGATGTACTTGTGCGCGCATTTTTCCTGGGCTTCCACTAAAAAACGTATAGGACAAACGTTTTTTGTTATCAAAAAAAGTAATGGGGACTAATGGAACTTGATGATTGATTGCCAATCGAAACGCGCCTGCTTTAAAGCGGTCTAAAACAACGGACTCTTCTGGCACCCCTCCTTCTGGAAAAATACAAATGCTAGACCCTTGCTTTATGCGTTTTTGGGCTCTCATAAAAACAGCTTGACGGCTTTTTGCGCTGCTTCTGTCCACCAAGATACAAGTCCGTTTATAGAAAAATCCGAAAATTGGGATTTTTACCAATTCTTTTTTACCTATAAATACAAACGGATGGTTTTTAAACACCACCAACATCAACATGATGTCGGCCATGGAAGTGTGGTTGGCTACAAACACATAGCTTTGTCCTTTAACGAGAGGCTCTGATCGCTTCACAGTCCAATAATGCCCCATTCCGATGAGGATACACTTGGCCCAAATTCTGGCCAACTTGAAAAAGAAGGGATGCCATTTTTGTTTTAATACGGACAAAAACAATAAAGGAAACATGGTCAGAATTGGCAGGGCTACAAGCACATAAAACCAAATTCGGTACAAAAGCCACAAGGGATATTTTATAATTTTAATCACATTCAAAACTACTAAAAAAAAAGGGCTATTGCCTCAAAAAAAGTACCTTTGCTATTGTTTCAGATTAAAAAATAAAAACTGGGTAATTTTTTTTGGGAACGTTTTTAATTAAAATAGTGGCCTTATTTAGCCGCTATTAAATAATTTTTGTTACTTTTATAAAAGATTTAGATCCCAAATCTGATTCTTCACAAATCAATACAACTTTAAATCAAGATATTAAGACTCTGTAGTTACACAGCGGTGTACGTGTATGCGTTGTTTTCTAAAACTGACTGATTTATTAGTGCTTATAAATAACAACTATGACTAACAAAGAATATCAAAAATGTGATACGCTGAATTCAAGTTTATCAAAATATTGATCTCAATGTGGTAATGAATTACTAAAGAGAAAAAAGATTTTACTTTTAATATTCACTTTTAAAATAATTAATAATCTATGAAAAAAATTAACATTTATTCAACCCTACTACTTTTGTCTCTAATGGCGATTGTAAGTTGTGAAAAAGAAAACTTGAGCACTCCTAAACAGTCAATTAACATGATTGAAGAAAATGAGTCCATTAAAATGATTAAAAAGAACGAATTAAGTAAAGAAGCATCAGAATTACTAGATAAAATTAATTTGAATGATACGGCAGAAAAAGAAGTGTTTAAATTCGATTTGGATAAAATATTATCGGAAGGCGTCATTGATTTAAATGCTGCATCTTCTAAAATACTGTCTGGTAAATTTACTATTGTGTCGAGTTCAACTAAAGCCTCAGGAAATCAAATATTAAAATTAAAATCTCCACAAAATGAGATAAAACTTCCAGATGGAAGTCTGCAAGAAGAATTAGAAAAATATACGTATCAAACATTAGTAATTGACGAAGCAAATGGGGCGTTTTATGGGAGTTTGAGAATTGGTGATCAGTATGGCACGATCTCTTCTATAGGAAAAGGTGAGGCAGTTCTTATAAAAATAGATGTAGCCAAAATGGGTAATAAAACGTGCGAAACGGTAAAAGAAAATGCACAACGTGTTAAGTCTAATAATAAACTCAATGAAAATAATAGAGTATCAATATCGCAACCGACTATCAAGGTTTTGATACTTTACTCTGAAGGGACTAATGCAGCGGCTTTTATGACGGCCGTTTCGTGGTTTGGAAATATGTTAGCTGACTACATGGCAAATGAATTTAATGAAGCGACGAAAGGAGAGGTTAATTTTGTAGTAACTGCTAATGTTGCTCCAAACACAAATTTTAACGTATATAAAGGAGGAGGTTTTGTTTCGGTTAAAGTATATGCTAATATCGTAAGAGAGGATGCAAATCTTGTTCAATATGTAGTTCAGAACGCTAACGTTGGCAGCAGTGGAGAACAAGGAGCAGGTGACCTAAATGACTTTTTTTCAGTAATAAGAGAAGGGGCTATGATTTCAATTCGTGGAAGTATTCACGAGATTGGACACAATTTTGGGATGCACCACGATTGGAATCAAAATAAAAATGCAGATTGTTTTCATGGAGGTTTAATTAAGATGTCTTTTTGGGGGAGTCAAAAGATCCCCATTGCTAGAACAATAATGAGTTATCCCCATCTATCTCTCCCTCTTGTAAATAACTTTTCTTCAGCTGGTAGTCCTATTTTATCTTCTCGGTATTTATCTATGTATAATGGTACGCCATGTACAGCAACAGGTACTACAACAGGAACAGGGCCTGCGAACAATTTTGATCGTATCAGAACTCAAAAAAATATCATTGCTAATTGGAAATAACTAATGCTTGATTTTATAAAAAAGGCTTGAAAAATATTTTCAAGCCTTTTTTATGGATTCCACCCTGCTCCCCCACCAATCTTTTCGTGTGACTTCGATCTTAAGATATTGAAACCACAGCACTGTATTCAAAACTCCTGAAAAAATTGAGTGATTGCTTCAAAAAAAGTACCTTTGCTATTCATTCGGTAATAAAATAAATAATGGCAAGAATTTTAACAGGCGTACAGAGCACAGGTACTCCGCACCTCGGAAATATTTTAGGGGCAATTGTCCCTGCAATTGAAATGAGTAATGACCCAAAAAATGATTCTTATCTATTTATTGCTGATATGCATTCATTGACTCAAATTAAAGACTCAAAAACACTTCGTCAAAACACCTATGCGACTGCGGCTACTTGGTTGGCGTTTGGCTTGGACATCGAAAAAACAGTCTTTTACCGTCAAAGCGATGTACCACAGGTGACTGAATTATCTTGGTATTTAAGTTGCTTTTTTCCGTTTTCTCGATTGGAATTAGCCCATAGTTTTAAAGACAAGGCAGACCGGTTGGAAGATGTGAATGGTGGTTTATTTACGTATCCAATGTTAATGGCTGCAGATATCTTACTGTACGATGCCGATATTATTCCTGTTGGAAAAGATCAACTTCAGCATATAGAAATGACGCGTGATGTTGCTTCCAGAGTGCATGCGAAACTGGGGGATGTTTTTGTGATTCCAGAGGCTAAAATTCAAAAAGAAAACATGTTAATTCCTGGGCTCGATGGTCAAAAAATGAGCAAGAGTAAAGGCAATGTGATTGATATATTTCAAACCGACAAAGTTTTGCGAAAACAAATCATGTCGATTCAAACCGACAGTACACCACTAGAAGATCCGAAAGATTGGGCGAGTTGTAACTGTTTTGCACTTTACAAACTGTTGGCTTCAGAAGCTCAAATAACAGAGATGAAACAAAACTATGAAGCTGGTAGCTATGGTTATGGCCATGCTAAACAAGCGTTATTTGAATTGGTTTGTGAATTGTTTTCCGAACAGCGAGAGCGTTACTCTTACTATATGTCAAACCTTGAAGAAATAGACTACGCCTTGGCAGTAGGCGCTAAAAAAGCGGCTACAATCGCCGATGCGGTATTAGGACGTGTTCGTGAAAAACTAGGCTATTAAATTAGCTCAAATTGTTTTCCGGGAAGTGGTCTTGTAACCCCTTTCAGTTCCAGATTTAATAATAAATAAGCCGCTTTGGACGTTGGGAATTCACAAGCGATGGCAATGGTATCTAAAACAGATTTTCCTTCTTTCTTTAAATAGTTGAAAATAATTTTTTCATCGGTATCAAGTTCAACAAACAACTTTTTTTGCACCACTTTTTTGGTTGTTTCGAGCGACCAATTTAAAATATACGGAATGTCGGCCGGCGTAGAAACTAAGTGTGCACTTTTTGTTTTAATTAAATTATTACACCCTTTACTTTGGCTGTCGGTACTTCGACCGGGAAGTGCAAACACCTCTCTGTTGTAATCAAGGGCCATGGAAGCCGTTACCAAGCTTCCACCTTTTTCGGCAGATTCAATGACAATTGTGGCTTCGCTCAATCCTGCGATAAGCCGATTTCGTCTTAAAAAATTTGAAGGATCCATCACAGCTGTACTCCAGAAATCAGTCACAAACCCACCTTGATTTTCGATCAAATGTCGGAATTTGAGATGTTGTTTTGGATAGGTGTTTTGGATAGGTGTTTTGAAGGCCTTGCGCCATACACCCCACGGTTTGAAGCTGATGTTTTAAAGCCGATTTATGGGCCAAAATATCGGTTCCATAAGCAAAACCTGATACAATAATTGGATTGAACGCGGCAAGCGTTTCTACTATTTTCTCACATTGCGAGGTGCCATAAGTCGTAATTTTTCGGGTGCCAACAATACTAATAATGGGTGTATGGTCCCATTTAATGTTCCCTTTTTGAAACAATACAATGGGGCCATCAATACAGTGTTTTAATTTAAATGGATACTGGGTATCTTCAAAATAAAGCCCTTGAATCTTATGTTTTTCTATAAAACTAAGCTCTTTTTCGGCCGCTTTAAGATGCTTTGTTTCATGTAGATGTTTGATAGTAAGTGTGCCAATCCCTTCTATTTTTGAAAGGTTGGCTTTGGTTTCTTTAAAAACAGCTTCGGGGCTTCCACAGTGGTGAATTAGTTTTTTCGCCGTGATGTCGCCAATATTAGGCACGGCCTGCAATGCAAGCGCATATAGGAGTTGAGATGAGTTCATAGGGGGCTATGTTTTCTGTAAATATAAGCAACCCTACAAACATAGACCTAAGTTTATGGTAACGTTGTAAACTCTAGCTCATTACCATAGAATACTCCATTACAATCCTCGCCATAGGCTCTAAAATAATAGGTTGTGTTAGGTTGAAGATTATACATATAAGAATCATAAGACCCATTTAAACTTCCATTTTCAGATGAAAAATCATTAACATCATCAATTGTAGGGTTTGCGGATGTGCTCCAAACAATCCCTCTAGATTTCATTTCAGTGAATGAGGTTATTGCACCACCCGATTGTGCTTGTGCTGAAGTGATATTAAATGCAGTAACGGTTTGTATGTCAATTGGTGGAATCAAACTAGGGTCTTGGAAACAATAGGTGTCATCTAAATTATTTGACACATTAATATCTCCAAAAGTACAATCAAGACCATCGTTCACTAACACAAAGAGCTTACAAGGGAAGTCATTTAAATCTAGTTGTTGGTTGTCTTGAACTGTTAGACTTGTATACACCTTAAGTAATGATTCAAAATTAATATCATTTAGAGTTTGATTATAATTTAAATAAAAGGAATTGGAATTGTAGACTTTATCACCCGTTGTCTCTAGTTTTGGCATATGAACCTTTGAAAGACTGACATTACTTTGAACACTTAAGTTTTTGTAAACTGTTGTAAGTTCAGGGAATATTACTTCAGAAAGAGATTCATTACTAGCTATGGTTATTTTATAAAAATCTTCTAGACTTGGTGCATTAATTTCCTCCAATAATGAGTTATTGTTGATAAAAATATGAGGCTCTCTCCAATCCTGTTTATCTTTTACATAATTTGAAGATTTTAAACTATCAAAATTTATTTTTTTTAATGATTGATTATGATGAATTTCAATTTGTCCAGATTGGACATTTGTTAAATTTGTGAAGTTTATTTCCTCTAAATTTTCATTTCTATAAATTCTAATGTATGCTTCAAAATCAATATCAGCTCCAAAATGAATTATTTTAAGATTTAAATTTTCATAAATACTAAATTGATCATGAAAACCATAATTCCTACGATGTTTATAAAAGCTATCTAAATTAATTTCAATTAGGCTATCATTATTATAAATTTGAAATGAACCACAACAGCGATCATTATTTCCCTCCAAATTAGATAAATCAAGTTCATTTAAATTTTCATTATTACTTATTATTCCAGATTCTCCTCCAACATATTGTAAGTTTGGCAATAAAAATTTCTCGATGTTATTATGGTCAATTCTTAAAGCAGTACCAACATCCCTTAACTTAGGCGCATTAAATTCCCTTAATGAATATTCATATTTTAAAGTGAAATTTCTCTCAATCCTATCCAAACTAGGGAAATTAACTATTACTATATTACTGTAGTTTGGAGAGCCATATTCCCAATTTAAATTTCTTAAAGAGATTATATTTTGAAATGTGATTTCAGAAGTAGTAGTGATTGTATAGTTTTCAGGGCTAAAATCTCCTGACTCCGTAGAAAAATTATAAATATGATTTCGGTTTGGGTCTTCGTTAGCTATTGCAATTTGATTACCATAAACGGTATCCCCACCAATTGTGGTCACAAAAGGCCTTACAAATAATGAGTCTACAGGAACTCCAACCAAATCCAGCTCAAAAACTGCTGGTACATCTTTCCAAAATCCGCCATCATAATAGGCTTGCTCTACTTTTGGATCTAAGGTTGTCGGTCCACCAGTAGTATTATAACAAAGTCCAGCGGATGCTATATTTTGAATATTATCAGTTACTATTTCTGCGCCAAAGGTTACATCATTTGCAAAAACTATGGCTTCAATATTGTTAATTAAGGTTACATCAATTGAAGAACAATCAGAAATACTTAATACCATAGAATCCTCTAGCTCTTCAAGACTCCCACATGAGTCATTTTGAGCTTTTACAGTAAGGGTTACTGAACCAGAATTAAAATCTTCATTTGTTGGGACATATTTAGGATTAGGGGAGTTGGAATTATCAAAAGTTCCATTTCCACTAGTTGTCCAAAAAATATTGGTTGCATTCCCAACATTTCCTGCTATTTGAAAGATCTCTCCAGAACAAATTGTTGCATCAGCTCCAGCTTCAGCAGTTGGATAACATGTACTACAATCAGTAAAACTTAGGGTTCCAGTGATTGAAACGGCAGCACAAGTTCCTGGATCGGTCTCGATAGTATAAATGTACGAGGAACCGTCGATTAGAGTGCTGTCGGGGATGCCTTGAATTATGATCCGATTTACAACAATCGACGAGGTAATTCCAGAAGGCAAGCCTGTAATCGTTACGCTTGATTGAGAATTTTCGATAAGGTACTCTATGGGTTCTATGGGCTCGAGAAGGCATGAGCTTAAGTTTTGCTCGCCAAGATCTAGCAGAATTTGAGGAGCTGGTTCGAATGTGATTTTTCCATAGGCAACTCTATTCGGACCATTCGACTGTGGCACTTGGACTTGGTACTCAAAAGTACTTGTTTGCAATAGTTGCTGGGTAATTTTTCCAGAGATGACCAATTCATTGTTTGTAAGTTCAAAAGTGAGTCCTGATGGCAGTCCAATCACCGTTACTCCAGAAACTACTTCGGAAAATGAATAAAAAATTGGTTCAATCTCAACATTGGCACAAACCGATTGATTATTGGTTCCAGTGGATGAAATTAGAATAATGCTAGTATCATCGGGTGTAATAACAGTAATGTCCCAGCTTGTGCCATTCCATATCCATTGTAGGTAGTCTCCATTTTCAACTCCGTCAGGAAGTTCAAAGGCAAAGTCATCACCATCTTCACCATCAGCACCTTTAAGTGAGTCTATAAATTCTTGTTCTGTTCCTGTGTTGCCAAGATCTAGCCATATCTCATAGGCCGATGGTCCTTCCTCGCCTGAAACACCTGGCTCACCATCTTCGCCATCTTCACCTGGATTACCTGCTTCACCTTGAGGCCCTTCAGTTCCAGCTCCTGGCGCATATAATGCAAACGGAACGGCTGTGAGTTGTTGTAAGCTTAATGCTTCGAAAGCGTTGCACTGTCCCGTAATATCAAAATCGACTTTTAGGGATTTCATCGCAGCAGACCATTCGATATCGCTCCACTGACTTCCACCAATTGGGGTGCCTGTTCCAATTACCAAATTAACCATTCCTTGAGAATCAGTAGTGGTTCTGACATGCTCTATATATTCATAATTCCCTGTTTCGTCAATGAGTGAAAATTGAAGACAGATCTCCTTATTTCTTAATGGACTGTCTTTTTGATTGGCGCCTGGGAGTTCTACTTCGCTTGTATTTAGGATCAAAGCCTGATAACTAATTCCGCTGCGTTGGTCTTGAGCCGCTATAAATGCCGCGTTAAAGAGACATAAAAATAGAACGAATTTTAGAGGTTGAAATATATTCTGCATGCTTACTGTTTTTGCGTTAAAACGATTAGAACCCTTCGATTAGAATCATAAATTTTTTGATTGAACTGACTGGTTTCACCTGCCCCTTTGACGGTACATTGTGTTGGGTTTACTTGCTTAGAAATTAAAAATTCCCGAACACTTAGCGCCCTGTTGTCAGAGAGTGTTTGATTGGATTCTGTATTTCCTGTCGTGTCATCGGCATACCCAACAAGGGTTGCTGCTGTCGCTGTATTGTTTCGTAAATAATCGGCGAGAGCTTCCAGTTTTTGATATTGATCTTTATCAATTTTATAAGAATCTAAATTAAAAAAGACCGTGACTTCTGGTATTTGTTTGGAAGGTTGTTTAAGTGAATTTATAGCCAATTTTAAAGTTTGGATTTCTTGGGCCATGTTTACTTGATTCCCTGAAGCACCAACGTAAGAGTCGTTGTGTTCATGATCTAGAGCGTCTTGTTTGTTTGTTTTCAAATGAATTCTAAAATAGAGTTGATTGGATACATACGAAAGGGATTCCGATCCTTGATCGTTCGGTTTTATCGCCATCGAAAAATTATAACCAAGGTCCAGCCCAAAAGTATTTGAATCAATGATTTTGGTGAAAAGCCCTACACTAGGGTTAAGCCAAAAGCCATTGACTTCTTTTTCATCATTTAGGCTAAATGTTTCGCCTCCAATTTTTTGTTTCCCCGACGCTAAATAAAGGAAGTCTGCACTTACTTGAATCGCTAATACGTTTTTATAAATTGGTTTTTGATACTGAAGAAACCCTCCTAGATAATTCGTTTTCCAATCATAATTTTCATAACCATCTCCACCCGTTGCATTGAACTGTTGAAAGCTAATTCCGTAGTTAATTTTTTGTTTAAGCAATCGGAAAGACGCCAGTCCTAAACGAGAATAAAGTCCCGAAGAGGAGGTCACATTTTCGTTGGAGACACCCATAGAGTTTTCATAGTCGTATGAAGTAAAATTGAGTCCGGTTTCAAGAGAAATTTCTTGTGCTGACCCTGTTGTCCAAATAAGTAAAACACTAATAATTGTGATTAAATTTTTCAAAGTTTCTTTATGATTTTAGTTTGGAAATTAAGGTTTTGACCAATCAGCGAAATGATGTATTCACTGTCAGAAAGAAAGGGGAGGTCTAATAAAATAGATTTATTTGAGGTTTGCACTGTGGTTGTCAATACGTTTCGACCAAGGATATCTATAATTGTAATTTGAATGGGATCATACTCCGATTGAAACTCAAAGTTGAGTTGAGTTGAAAATGGATTTGGATAAAATTTAATCCCCTCTGAATTTGAAATAGATTGTACTGTATAGTTATTAAACATAGGGTGTTGATACCCTTGTATAACAGATGTTGAAGTTAGTTCAGAGGATCCAATGACAGACGATTGCCCGACTGTTTGAAAGATTGAATAATTACCACGGACTTGGCTGCTTCCTAACGCTCCAATGGATTGATGGTGTAACTGGGCATAGACGGAAGTGGTAAACAAAAACAGCGCTAAAACAAATAGCAGATTTATGGTGCTGGATAAAAACTTCACTTTAATACGCATGCGTAAATTCATTTGATTATTGAAAACTGAAAAAACGCTTGTATAAAGCGCTCAACACATTCGCATAAATAAATTAACAAAGAGTATACTTAGGGAGAAAATTGTAATTTAGCACAATAAAAAGTGACGCTACACAAAAATAGAGAAATATAATTGTTTTTACAAAAAAAATTATAACTTTGGTTTATGCAATTAAATCAGTACATAAGCGATTTACTTTACCGTTATGAATGTGTAACACTTCCAAATTTTGGAGCCTTTTTATCGCATCCTGTTTCGGCAAAAATTAATGAAGCCACCAATGATTTTTATCCGCCACAAAAACGGTTGTCATTTAATGCACAGCTGCAATCTAACGATGGTCTTTTAGCCTCCTACATTTCAGATGTTGAAAACATTCCATACGAAGCAGCGACTCGCAAAATTGAAACACAAGTTTCACAACTTAAATCGAGTTTAGAAAATGGGGAAACCATTGAATTCAAAAACATTGGCGAATTAACCACTTCTAAAGAAGGAAAAGTGATGTTTGCTCCGGCGGATACACTTAATTACTTGACTGAATCTTTTGGGTTGGCTGGTTTTGTATCGCCCTCAATTGAACGACAAGCACATCAAGCAATTGTTGAAAAATTAGAAGCCACTGGTGCTATCGCCTTGTCTCCAAAGCGATCTAAATCCAGTCAATACATGAAATATGCCGCTATTGCGGTACTTGCCCTTGGATTGAGTGGTTCAATTGGATCTAATTTGTACCTGACTCAAATTGAGCGTCAAAATAATTTAGCTATTGATACCGCGACTGCAACTTTAGACAACAAAATACAAGAAGCAACCTTTGTCATTGAAAACCCATTGCCTGCTGTCATGGTTAATTTAAAAAAACAACATGGAGATTTTCACGTTGTTGCAGGTGCTTTTAGAATTGAAGCCAACTGTAATAAAAAATTAAGCCAGCTAAAAGCGTTAGGTTTTAATGCGCGAAAAATCGGGAAAAATAGATTTGGACTACACCAAGTTGTTTACGAAAGTTTCGAAACTCGAAAAGAAGCAGAAAAAGCTCTTTTTAAAATCAGAAAAGCACAGGATCGTGCGGCATGGATGTTGATCAAAAATATTCCGTAATTCACTTCAATTTTTATCCTATCAACTTAGTACAGGTTTCTGTACTCTTTACTTCATTATACATTCTAAATTTATGGAATCTAAACACCCTCAAGACTCAAAAACTACGATGACCGACTCGGTGCTCCCAAGTGAGACCAACGCCATTCACACCTTGTTTGGTGGTGAATTATTAGCGCGTATGGATCGTGCGGCGAGTATCGCTGCCCAACGTCATTCGGGAAAAATTGTAGTCACTGCATCGGTGAATCATGTGGCATTTAAACATCCTGTCCCTTTGGGAAGCATCGTTACTGTAGAGGCTAAAGTATCTCGCGCTTTTAAAAGTTCAATGGAAGTTTATATTGATGTTTGGGTCGACAATAAGGTCTCTAAAGGGGCTATTAAAGTTAACGAAGCCATTTACACTTTTGTGGCCGTGGACAAGACTGGGGCTCCTGTAGTCATTCCTCAATTAGTACCTCAAACAGATGAAGAGATTAAACGGTTTGAAGGTGCCTTGCGTCGCAAACAATTAAGTTTAGTATTGGCTGGAAAAATGAAGGCTCAAGATGCTACGGAACTAAAAGCGCTTTTTGATTAATCTTTACAATCGATAGATCCAGGTCGAAGGGTCTTGTGTAGAGCTGTCTTTATAAATTCCAAAACTTAGAATCGACTCGCCAGATGCTTTGTTGGTAATGACTTCGCCGATCGCTTGTTTTGTAGTCACGGTATCGCCTTTATTAACATAAAACTTAGAGAGGTTTTTGTAAATTGTGATATAATTTCCATGCCGAATCATGATGGTATTGTTCCCGTTTTTAGGCGTCATAATCCCTTGTACCACCCCTTCGAAAACAGCCCGAACTTGCCCCCCTTTGCTCGTGGCAATACGAACACCGTTACTTTTAATTGTTAACGACGGATCGATTGGAGACGGATTGTTTCCATACCGCAACTTCACAACACCTTTAGTAACTGGCCATGGAAGTTTTCCTTTGTTGGATGTGAAATTAGCTGCCAAAACTTTCTGTTCTGGAGTTAATGAAAACACTTTACGAGTTGTTGATTTTCCAGCTTTCTTATTCGAAGCAGCAATTGCAGCCTGGATAATCTTTTTGATTTCTTTATCAATCTTATTCGATTCGCGTTGTTTGGTTTTTATTTGAGTCGTAAACTGCGATAAATTATTTTTAATTTCTTTTATCAAAGATTCTTGTTGAACACGTTCTTTGTCTAAAATAGATTTTGCTGTTTTATTGGCATCAATTAGCGCCTGCTTGTTCTTTTTTTGAATCACCAACGCACTGTTTAACTGTTGCATTTTGGTCGTTTCTATTTTAATAAGTTCAGCTTGCAGCTTTTGATAATTTGCATATTGCTTAATATATTGCAGACGCTTATAGGCTTGTTGAAAATTAGTGGACGACAGTAAAAACATGAGCTTACTCTGGTCCGCTCGGCTCTTGTAAGACTTTACAATCATCTTCGCATAATCCGCTTTCAATGCTTTGAGCTTGATTCTTAGTTTTGAAATTTTGGTTTGATTGCTATTAATTTCACGCGTTAAAAGATTGGTTTGTTGATTGGTAATTCCAATGAGATTTTTTCTGACTTGAATCTTAAAATTCAAATCTTCCACAACGGATATAACCGACTTTTGTTCTTTTTTCCCTTCAAACAGCAAGCTTCCTATTTGTTTTATTTCGCGTTGTAATTCACGGCGACGTTCCTCCAATTCCTGCTGCTTCTTACTTTGAGAAAAGCTGCTTATATGCAACATTAACATCAAAAGGAGTATACCAAAGGTGAAACGAGAGTTGCTTAATTTCATTTTAATTCAATTGCTTTAAACCCTTTTGGAATGCTAAAAGGAAATCGTATTGGTTGATCCAAATTTACGGATTTTAAATTCAAATTTAATGTGGTTAATTCATTCGCATTGATGGCTGTAATGATCATATTTTCAGGAAGCACTAATCCGGTTACTTTCTGATAGGATTGATACTTGATTTTTAGAGTGTTTTGCTTCAGTGATTGAGAGATTTCCTGAGCGTCTAACTTAAAGCTGGTTGGATTGATTAAATATAAAAGATCAAAAAGAGCATTGGATCGCTTGGGAATTAATTGATACGAACTAGGATGATCGATTTTTTTGAATCCGCTTGATTTTAAATTAAAAAGAGCTTCCCCTAATAATAAGTTTTGTAGGTTTTCAAATTGAAGATCCGTCCCTAAAAACTTATTAATTAGAGCGTAATCTCCATCAAAATAGGTGTTGTCTAACTTGTTGTAAAAACGCACCCGATCAGGCGTAATTTTAACTCGTACCATATTCAAAAAGGCATTTACCCAAATGGTGTTGTCATAACCCATTCGAAGCGTTAAAGTGTGTGATTCAGAACGGTCGCCACGTATGAGCTCTACTTTAAGTCGCCCCTGGAGGGTGTTAAATTTAGATTGAAATTCAGCGTAGTTTTTAACGATCTGCTTCACGGACATCTTGGCGTCGAAAGATTCGGAAGCACGAACATTTTGAACACTTTTACATCCTAAAAAAAGAAGACTGATAACGAGGCTAAGTATGAGTTTTTTCATGGTTTTTGTTCTAATAAGGTGGCTTTTTTAGTAAACGCTTTGGACTCTTGAATATTATCTTTTAGCAAGTAAGCACTGCTAAGCTGTTTGTAAAAATCGATTTGAAGTGTTTTGTTATCAATTACGAAGTCTAAGCCCATTGATAAAAATTCAATGGCGACATCAAGCTTGTTTAAGTGCTTATTGGCGGTACCGTTGACTAAGTATAAAAGAGGTTGTGTGGGGTATAACTCAAGTTGATTATTAGTAAATTCGGCAGCCTTTTCAAATTGATTTGTTTCTAAATATAAGAACGCAACATTTTTAATAATTTTAAAATTAGCAGGATCAAACTTCAATGCTTTAGTGTAGTATGGCAGTGCTTTTGAATATGCTTTTTGATTGTAATAATAATCCCCCCACTCTACGTCAGAACGGCTGGGAGTCGTTTCAGCCACTGTGTTTGTGACCTCTAATAACGCGGATTTATATTCTGGAAACTGGACAACAAAACTCATAAAATCATTCAGAACTTTTACTTTGATGTCCGAGGAAACGACTGTGCTCGTTGTCACAATTTTCATGGACTCAATAGCCTTTTCATAAGCCTTGTCATCTAAATAAAACTTATATAAAGCTACGTGCACCAAATGAGATTTTGGATGATATTTCAGAAATGCTTGTGCCGTTTCAAACGCTTCTTTTTTTTGATTTAATTGGCTATAGGCATACACTAAATTTAAAAAATTAGTAGGCAGCTCAGGTGCTTCCAATAAGCGGCGTTTAAGGTCCGTAATTCGGTGGTCATTATTGCCACTTTGGTCATATACTTCATTACGAATACGATCTCTTAAAGCATCGTATCCAAGGGTGGCATCCAAGTCATCAAGAACCATTAAGGCTTCGCTATATCGCTTCGCGTTTAGGTATAGATTTGCCAAATCTTGTTTATAATTGGGGTGTCTGGAAAGCAAAGGTTCAACGGCTAAAATGGCCGCTTCATAGCGATTTTGATCCACGTATAAATGATATAAACTTTCTTTGTACCAAAAATTAGCTTCATCTAACGAAATGGCTTTTTGAAAATTAAATTCGGCCGAGTCCAATTGCTTTTGATTGAAGTAATTAATTCCTAACTCATGAAAAATAACAGATTCCAATGGGCGTAATGCCTTACAACTTTCTAATTCTTCGATGGCTTTTGAATAATTCTCAAGCGTTTTTTGTTTTATTGCTTCGTAAAAATGAGTTTGAAATTTAACATGCGTTGAATCATTCGAAACCAATCCAAAAGCATCAGTTTCAACTTGCGCTTGTCCGCAAATCGAACTGATAAGAAAGCAAATAATCACAAAATGGAATGGTTCTTTTTTCATTATTTTCCAGTGCTACCAAAGCCGCCTTCCCCTCTAGAAGTTTTGTTGAGTTGCTCAACTTCATTCCATGCGGCTCGTTCGTGTTTTGCAATGACTAGTTGTGCGATCCGTTCTCCGTTTTCAATTTTAAAATCTGTATTAGACAGGTTCACTAAAATGACCCCTATTTCACCGCGATAATCCGCATCAACCGTGCCAGGACTGTTCAAAACGGTAAGGCCATGTTTGGCGGCCAAACCACTTCGCGGTCGAACCTGAGCTTCAAATCCAACTGGGAGTTCTATAAACAAACCGGTTTTAATGATTGAACGGGCTAATGGTTTTAAAATAACGGCCTCCGAAATATTCGCTCTAAGGTCCATGCCAGCAGACGCTTTTGTTTCATATTCAGGAAGTTGATGACTTGATTTATTGATAATGTTAATGGTCATGAGAGGGTTTTAAAAATTGTTTAATCGTTGCTTTTTCATTCGTCCAAATAATCAATACTAGGGTTATAACCATCCCAGATCCTATTAAATACTGCGCTCTAAATTGATAAAATGAAAGCACTGATAAGGAAATAGCGAGCACTAAATACAGTCCTATTTTTTTTAGGTTGTACGGAATTGGGTAGTGTTTTCGACCAAAATAATACGATAGTAAGGTCATTGAAAAATAGGCTACTAAGGTGGCTACAGCAGACGCCATATAACTGAACGATGGGATAAAAATTAGGTTTATTAAAAGCGTAATTGCAGCGCCAACAACCGAGATATAGGCTCCAAACTTAGTGCGATCAGTGATTTTGTACCAAACGGATAAGTTGTGATATATACCAAGAAAAAGATACGCTAATAATAGTATTGGCACGACTTTCATGGCTTCCCAATAGGCTTCATTTGGAATGAGAATTAGTTTTAAAACATCAATAAAAACAACCACAATTAGCAAAATAAGGGCGCCACAAATCACAAAAAATTCAAGGATTTTTGCATAGTTTTTGGTGGCATCTTTAGTTTTGGATTGACTGAAAAAGAAAGGTTCAATTCCCAAACGATACGCCGTTGCAAACAGCATCATAAAAAGAGCTAATTTATAACAGGCCGAATACATACCAATGGACGTTTTGGCAATAGACTCTGGAAGTAATCGCTCTAACAACACCCGATCAAAAGTTTCATTAATGGAAAAAGCAATCCCTGCGACCAAGACTGGTAATGCATAGCTCAACATTTTTTTCCAAAGAATAGTATCAATCTTGTACTTGATTTTAAAGTAAAAAGGAAAAAGCAATATCAGAGTTATTCCACTCGCAATTAGATTGGCAATAAAGATATAATTCACTTCAAAATTGGGGATATAAATTGAATCCCAAATGCTGTTGTGTTCCGACAGTGATTTTAAATAAAGTAATAAAAAGAGATTTAGACCAAGGTTAACAATCACATTGGTAAGTTTAACAACGGTGTATTTAACAGGCTTCCCTTGTGCTCTCAAGAGGGCAAACGGAATAATGACCAAGGCATCTAAAAACAAGGTCCAAATAACTAAGCCAACATAGTTGACATTGATGTGGGTAACTTCCGCTATCTGTTGCTGGAATACCAACCCAAGTCCTAAAAACCCTAAGGAGGTTGTTAAAATAGACATGGCAACAGTACTCAGAACTTTTGTTTGGTTCGAATTTTTATTGAAAAAACGAAAAAAAGCAGTTTCCATACCGTAAGCAATCACGACATTAAAGAGTACAAAATAAGAGTAAACTAGAGACACATCTCCATAATCCGATACGTTTTCAAGCACTGATTTATCCGTATGTAAACGCACCAAAAGGAAACTTAACATGCGGGGAACCACTGTTGCCAAGCCGTAAATGAAAGTTTGTTTGTATAGTGTTTTTAGGACGCTCAAATGAATCTCTTTTATCCTATAAAAATACACATTTTAACGAACAAACTATAATTGAAGTTTATTGCTTTTGGGGGCGCGCCGAAGGGTAGGCAATCTCTCGAAGACTTTTAAGGTTTAGAACTTTATAGTAGAGCCGTTTGTCATTGACTCTATAGCTAATCACACACTGGTTATTTACCAACTTAAAGGGAGATTGGTCTGTTTTTGATGGCAATGTATTGCCGTATTCTTCGTGTGGGTTGGAGCTCATATTAAGTTTTTTTGGATGTGCCCTTGAATATTTGAAGCGTCCAATAAGCAATTGATCTCTTTTAAAGACCGCAGATTTTTCACCCCTAAAATGAATGCTATCAACCTTCACGCTACCAAGATCCTCTTTTAAAGGTAAAAACACATTGACTCCAGAACCTGCACTTTCAATCCCTCCAACCCATGCGTTGTAATACGGTTCAACTAATTCGAATGGGGCGGTTGATTGAAACTCTAAAATCGGTTTTTTCGAGGTTTTACAACTGAAAATACTTAAAAATATAATTCCTAAAATAAGACGTTGATTTTGCTTCATTTGGGGTTGTGTTTTATATTAGTATAAATTTACGTATTTTTTAATTGAGTTTAAAATTAAAGCCTAAAAATACAGCAATACCTGCAGAAGAGGATTCGTTGATAGTGATGTTTTGAGCATTGAAATATGGCAAATGGAGCTGTAAATGTAACTTGTTATTTAATTTATAATTAACTCCCGCACCCACGCTAAAAACAGTCAATGCGCTATTCTCAATAGCACCAAAATTTCGTGTCAAATCTTCAAAACCAAAACCGTAGCCCAATTGCCCAAAAAGAGTAAACTTTGGTTTATTGATGAAATAATATTGAACGGTTGGTACAAACCCATAAGAGCTGATGCTAACGCCACTGTCATCCTTAAAAAGCACGTTGTTGAATGTGAAAAAACTGCCTTGAAAAGAAATTTTTTCGGAGACATGAAACTCTAAGCCTGCCTTGGCTATAATGCCAAAATCATGGTTGCCAGAATAGGTTGTTGGGAACGGAGAGGCCCAAGTGCATCGTCTGGGTTTCCACATGGGCCGTCGCTTGTCCAACCAGTTCCTGGGGGTGGAGTGTTACGCCAATAGCTGGCGGTATAATTGATTCCACTTAGTGACGCTTTTT
>JAQXBT010000024.1 GCA_029252265.1 Flavobacteriaceae bacterium
GGCGATGTCATTGATATCTAAGTGATCTACGTTTTCTATAATTCCTGAATAATCTGTTTTGATAATGTGGTGGATCCGTTCTACTTTGGCTTGTACTTTATTGACGCCATGCTGAATCACATATTTATTCCCTGTAGTCAGCGTATCGCGATCCATCCATGCAATTGTGGCTGTGAATTGTTTATCGATCGTTGGAAGATTGTCCGTTTTTGTAATCATATCGCCACGACTAATGTTTATTTCATCTTCTAAAGTAATGGTTACCGAGGATCTTCGGGAAGCCGTTTGCACTTCTTCATCATAAAAATAAATCGATTTGATTTTGGTTTTAGTTTTGGAAGGCAATGCCAAAACTGTATCCCCAATACTGAGTTCTCCACCATATACTTTCCCTGCATAGCCTCTAAAATCATGAAATGCATCAGTTTTTGGACGAATCACACATTGAACAGGAAATCTGGGAGTTCCTACATTATAAATATCTTTAAAATCTAAGGCTTCCAAATGTTCTAAAAGGGTTTCGCCATTGTACCACTTCATAGTTTCAGATTTATGAACAATGTTGTCGCCTTTTAAAGCGCTCACCGGAATAAACGTTATTCTTTGATCTTGATAATCCCTTTCTTTTAATAATTTTTGAAAATCCGTTTTGATGGTTTCATAAATTTCTTCGGAATAGTCAACTAAATCCATTTTATTAATTGCGACCACAACTTCCTTTATACGCAACAAATTATTTATAAAAAAGTGACGTTTGGTTTGCTCAATCACGCCTTTTCTAGCATCAATAAGAATGATGGCCGTTTGGGACGTTGAAGCTCCTGTGATCATATTTCGTGTGTACTCAACATGACCTGGCGTATCTGCAATGATGTAACTTTTGTTGGCAGTTGAAAAGTAAATATGAGCGACGTCAATTGTGATTCCTTGCTCTCTTTCTGCTACAAGCCCATCGGTTGCCAATGAAAAATCTAGATAGTCATAGCCCTTTTGTTTACTTGTTTTTTCGATGGCTTCAATTTTATCACTCGTGAGTGATTTCGTGTCATAGAGCAACCGCCCAATTAGGGTGCTTTTTCCGTCATCAACACTTCCAGCTGTTGCAATTTTTAGAACTTCCATATGCTTTTTATAAATTCCTAAAAAGGAATGTTTACTAATTTACTATTGTTTTATGAGGCTAAAAGTAGCCGTGTTGTTTTCGTTTTTCCATGGCTGCTTCGGAACGCTTATCATCGATACGCGCACCACGTTCTGAAATAGTAGATTCTCTAATTTCTTGAACTACCGACGAAATATCACTTGCGGCAGAGAGCACCGCTGCCGTACAACTCATATCTCCCACGGTTCGGAATCTTATAAGACGTTCTTTCACTTCTTCTTCTTCATCTCTGAAAACGATGGCATCATCATTGGTCCAAATCATCCCATCTCTAATAAATGTTTTTCGAAGGTGTGCAAAATAAATAGAAGGGATTTCGATTTGTTCTTTTTCGATATAAGACCAGACATCCAGTTCGGTCCAATTTGAAATTGGAAACACACGCACGTTTTGACCTAATTCAATTTGTCCATTAAGCATGTCAAAAAGTTCTGGTCGTTGGTTTTTTTCATCCCATTGTCCAAAATCATCGCGTATAGAAAACATACGTTCTTTTGCGCGCGCTTTTTCTTCATCGCGTCGAGCGCCTCCAATACACGCGTCAAATTTAAATTCTTCGATGGCATCTAGTAAAGTGGTCGTTTGTAAAACATTTCGACTCGAATAGCGTCCAGATTCTTCTTTTACTTTTCCTTGATCAATTGAATCTTGAACATTTCTAACAATCAATTCCAGACCAAGCTCTTTGATTAATTTGTCTCGAAATGCAATCGTTTCAGGAAAATTGTGCCCTGTATCAATGTGAAGTAATGGAAATGGAATTTTAGATGGATAAAACGCTTTCTGAGCCAATCTTACTAGAGTGATAGAATCTTTTCCTCCAGAAAATAATAACACAGGTTTTTCAAACTGAGCGACGACTTCCCTGAAAATATAGATCGCTTCATTTTCGAGCGGATTGATATGGGATGTATTTTTAATCATAATAATTTATTTATTTGTGTAAACCACATTCTCTATTGTCTAATTGTTTGGTCGGGTCAAAATAATTGAACTCATTGGGCAGTTGGTGATCGGCGATATATTGATCTAAATCTGCATCAGAATAATGATAAAATGGACTAATTTTTAAAACGCCATCGGCACTTTTTGATAGCACGCCAATGCTATCTCTAAAAGCCGTTTGTCCTTTCCTTAGGTTGGTAAACCAAACATCTGGACAGTGTTCTGTCATCGCACGTTTAAAAGGTTCTAGTTTCACTTGCTCTGTAAATAGTCGATGTTTTGGATCTTCTACTTGAGGGATTCCTAACACTACATCCCGATGCGCTGCGGTTTGTTTTGGGATATAGAGTTGAATGTCTAATGCTAATAATTTTGTTAATTCTTCGGCATGCTTGTAAGTGCTTGAGGTATTATAGCCCGTATCGCACCAAATGACTTTTATAGATGGATTGACCGTTGTAACTAGATGTAAAATAGCAGACTCATAAGGTCTGAAATTGGTGGTTACTACTGGTGTTTGCGCATTAGTGATCGCCCATTGTACAATTTCAAGAGGGGTTTTAGTTGCAAGTTCTATATTTATTTTTTCTATATCCATAATCTATTATTATCGTCCCCATTTGATTTTAGCCCACGCTCGTTCATGTAAAAAGTAGAGCGCCATTTTGGTGATTAGTTCTATAAGTCCAATTGAAAAGGCTAAACTAAGTGCCCCAGTAATGAGCCATGAAATTAAGATGGTATCCAACGTTCCTATAATTCGCCAGCTAACGGTTTTTAGCAAGCTTCTTTTTATATTATCCTCTGGGTTTTCTGATGGATTTGTTGCTTTTAATTTGGGTTCCAAAACTTTATCTATAATCACGGTTAAACTATTTTATGTTTTTTTAATGATGACTGAACCAGATTTAATCTAAAGCCTGTTTCAAGTCATTAATAATATCTTTATGATGCTCCAACCCTACCGAAACTCGAATCAATCCATTGGTAATACTCGCTTCTAATCGATCCTCTTCTGACAGTTTACTATGCGTTGTGGACGATGGATGCGTGACAATGGTTCTGGAATCTCCTAAGTTTGCGGATAGAGAGCATAATTTTATTTTATTCAAAAAAGTTTGACCTGCTTTAATCCCGCCTACAATCTCAAATGACACAACATTACCACCTTTACGCATTTGTTTTTTGGCAACTTCGTATTGTGGATGTGACTTTAAGAATGGATATTTCACCACACTTACTTTGGGATGTTTTTCTAAAAATTTGGCCACTTTCAATGCATTCTTACAGTGGCGATCTACTCGCACGCCCAAGGTTTCTAAACTTTTAGATAGAACCCATGCATTAAAAGGGGACAATGCTGGACCGGTATTTCGAGAAAACAAATAAATCTGATGCATTAATTCCGCAGTTCCTACGGTAACGCCTCCTAAAACTCGACCTTGACCATCCATCAACTTAGTAGCAGAATGGATGACTAAATCCGCTCCAAATTTGATAGGATTTTGTAAATATGGAGATGCAAAACAGTTATCTATAATCAGAATTAAATTGTGTTTTTTGGCGATTTTTCCCAGTGCTTCTAAATCCAGAATATCAACTGCTGGATTAGTTGGGCTTTCTGCATAAATAACTTTCGTATTTGGCTGAATCAAACTTTCAAGGGTCTCCAACTGGTCCACTTTAAAATAAGAGGTTTCGATGTTCCATTTTGGAAAATATTTTGTGAACAACGAATGTGTCGAGCCAAAAACCGATTGACAAGAGACAATATGATCTCCAGAATTTAACAAGGCTGCAAAAGTCGAAAACACTGCGGCCATTCCGGAAGCGAATGCAAACCCTGCTTCGGCACCTTCCATGGCAACGACCTTATCAACAAACTCTGTGGTGTTTGGATTTGAAAATCGACTGTAAAGATTTTGATCATTTTCTTCCGCAAATGAGGCGCGCATATGTTCGGCATCATCAAAAACAAAGCTCGATGTTAAAAACAAAGGGGTTGAATGTTCTCCATAGGGAGTGCGATCTAATTGTTGTCGAATCGCGTCAGTTTCAAAATTTTTGGGGGTCATGTTTTTGAAAAGTTAATTTGGTTTAATAGTCTATATCGACCACTTTTTGATGTTTAAAAACGGTGGCTAATATGGCTTCTATCTGTTTAAATTCGATTAAAAAAGCATCATGCCCATGAATGGATTGAATTTCTGAAATTGTGACATTGTCTTTATGTGTTTTTAAATCCACATAGGTCGCCCAGTTTTCGTCTGCTTTAAAAAATAAATCCGTATTAATCGTAATGATGTGTATATTAGATTTTATTTTTGAAGCTACTTCAATGAAATTCTCTTTTCCTTGAGTGATATCAATTGTTTTTAGCACTTGATTCATCATCTTATATGCCGCTAACTGAAACCGATCATTAAGCGTTTTTCCATGATAATTTAGCCAACTTTCTACCGCAAAAATATCTTCGTCTTTCTGTAAAACTCTGCCAAACTTTTCTTTAAAAGATTGTGGAGTTCTATATAAAGACATGGCGTGCATACGCGCATCAACTAAAGGTTCGGACGAATTGTTTAAAATTCGATCTTGGATATAGCAATTAGCGATGAGCCAATCGGTCGATTTCCAATCGGATGCTACGGGAATAAGATGTTCTATTAGTGTTGGCTTTAAAGCGGCAAGCTCCCAAGCTAACCCACCACCAACAGAGCCTCCTATGGCAGCAAAAAGATGTGTGATTTTTAAATGCTCCAGTGAAATTGCAAAAATTTCTGCGATATCTCTGGCCGTAAAATCCTTATAGTTTTCAATGAGATTTTCAGCCTTTTGATCGTATCCATTTCCTGGAATGTTAAACGCTAAAACGGTATATAAATTGGTATCTATGACGTTGCCTTCTCCAATAATTTCGTTCCACCAACCATTATTTCCAATGACTGTAGAATTCCCTGTCAATGCATGATTCACAAGGACCACAGGGGCCTCATGAAGTTTTTGACCAAAAAGTTGGTAAGACAAATTGATTGGGTTTGTCTTACCATTTTTGGTTGTATACTTAAAACTTATGCTTTTTAAATCACTCATTGGGGTTGGGGATCAGAAATAAATTATGCGAAAACTGTTTTTACAACTTTGAATGCTTCCGTTAAATCGGATTTTAAATCCTCTACATTTTCTAGTCCAACTGACAAACGAATTAAATCTTTAGTGACACCTGTCGTTTCTTGTGCGGCATCATCTAATTGTTGATGCGTTGTACTTGCAGGGTGAATAATTAGAGATTTTGTATCTCCGATATTCGCTAGTAAAGAAAATAATTTAGTGGTATCTGCGATGGTCTTAGCAGCTTCAAAACCGCCTTTAACACCAAAAGTTACAATTCCACTTTGTCCATTTGGCAAATATTTATCTGCTAATGCTTTGTAAGGGCTTGATTCTAATCCTGGGTAATTTACCCATTCGACGTCTTCTTGTTTTTGTAACCATTGTGCTAACTCAAGAGCGCTTTCACTGTGTTTTTTGATTCGAATTTCTAGCGTTTCTAACCCTTGAATAATTTGAAATGCGTTAAACGGACTTAAAGCTGCTCCATAATCTCTTAATCCTTCAATTCTCACCTTCGCAATAAAGGATGCGGCCCCAATTACATCGTTATAAATAAGACCGTGATAGCCTGCAGATGGTTCGGTAAACTCAGGAAATTTTCCACTCCCCCAGTCAAAAGTTCCAGCATCAATGATCGCACCGCCTAAAGCAGTTCCATTACCATTGATATACTTTGTAAGGGATTGAATTACAATATTAGCGCCGTGTGCTATCGGGTTTAATAAGTAAGGAGTCGCTACCGTGTTATCAACAATTAATGGCACTTTGTATGCTTTTGCTTCTTTTGAAATTGCTTCAATATCTAAAACATCTAACTTTGGATTTCCAAGTGACTCGATAAAGAATGCTCTAGTGTTTTCTTGAGCAGCAGTTTTAAAATTTTCAGGATTTGATGGATCTACAAAAGTCGTCGTAATTCCATGTCTTGGCAGTGTAACGTTTAATAAATTGTAGGTTCCACCATATAAACTACTAGAAGCAACAATATGATCGCCCGCTTTTAATAATGTTAAAAGACTTGTGGCAATCGCAGCCGTTCCTGATGCAGTAACCACTGCTGCAATACCGCCTTCTAAGGCAGCTAAACGCTGTTCTAATATATCGTTTGTTGGATTGTTTATACGTGTGTATATATTCCCTGGTTCAGCTAATGCAAATAAATTAGCTGCATGGTCAGAGTTATTAAACACATAGGCAGTCGATTGGTAAATTGGCACGGCTCTGGTGCCTCCGTTTTGTGAAACATCATGTCCGGCGTGCAACGCTTGGGTTGCGAATTTTTGTGTACTCATTTTTCTAGTTTTTGAGTTAATAATTAATTAAACCAAAAGTCAAATGCACTTCGCTAGAAGCGTACCTAATAGAAAAATGTTATAAAGAAATCATAATTACAGAACTGCAATTATGGTTAGTTATCTATCTAATCCCCGATAAATGAATCGAAAATCAAGTAGAATTTAGCACCTTCTTTAAATAATAAAGGGTTGCTAAGGCTTCAACGGGTCTAATCCCTTCACCTTTCTTGATAACATCTCAGTAAGCTATTGAACTTTGTTGATGCAAATATTCAATAAATAAATCACAATAACCAAATTATTTTCGGAAAATATTAATTATTTTTATTTAAACTTAAAAATTTTCCGCGTATTATCATTTCAACAGATTTATTTTCTATTTTACTCTCAAGCCACGATAATACATCAAGGTATAGAAATGCCCGCTTTTCATAAGGGTCGTCTTCAAACACTTTAAGCTTGGCGTGTAATTGCTTAAATGCTGCTTTAATGTCTTGCGGATAGAGGTCTCCCAGCCCTTTTAAAAACGTAATCATTTCCCTTTGAACCTTGTGAAGGTCTTCCATTTTAATCAAAAATTTAAACGTGCTTTTGATTAAAGTGTCTAAATTATAATCTAAACCGGCCTCATAGTGGGCTACCAAATTTAAAATTCTTGAGAAACACAAAAGGTCTTCCCGCATTTGAAGCGATTTGTTGCTGATAATTTTAGACAAAAACTCAATACATTTGTGATGTTCGCCAATGCCAAAGTATAAACTTGCAATTTTGTAATAAAACACCATGATATGATGTTCGTCGATACGCGATTTATGTTTCCGAATCCCTTCCAAGGTTTCCGCAACTAAAGGCAAGCCTTCTTGAAATTTCCCTTCCATAAAATGGCTATTAAACTTATTTGAACCAACGTACAAAAAAGTAAGACTTTGAACATTGTCATCCTTTGGAAACCAATCTTCATTGGTTATTTCAATTAAATTGGTGAGTGCCTCTTTGAACTTGCCGTGTTGTCTTACAAAAAACAACGCTTCTAATAAGTTCTGATTTCCATTCAGAAAAAAAACAGGATTGAGGCGAATCATCCCTGGATACTCGTGGAAAAGATTTACCCATTTTTTTGAATATTTATAACAGGCTAAAAAATCTTGGGTCAAAAAACTAAACCACAAATACGACTTATAGAGCCACAATTTCTCTCTAAACCCTAATTTCGAAATGTTGTAAACAGGCAATCGATCGTTAAAATATTTCGTTACCTTTTCATGTTCGGAAGCGTCCTTTACATACCCTGTTTTAAGAAACAAACCATATAACTGGAGTGATAAATTGGATAGCTTGCTTGCCAGCACATTTTGTTGGCTTAGTTGTTTTGCCTGAACGGTTAATTCATCGGCTCTACTGCTAATGCTTCGAGTGATGTACTGAGCTTCAATTACTTTTTCTAACTCGATAATCTCGTAAGCACTATTTTTTTCTTCATTGGCGATGGCCAATGATTTCGCTTTATCTAATATTTTTAAGCCTTGCGTATAGAGTCCTTTATGGTATAAAATGGTTGCGAAATCTAACTGTTCTCGAATTTGAATTCTAATATTTTGATGGGATGGATTTAATCGTAAACTAATTAATATTTGTTTGTATAAATGAGCTTTTAAATTTGATAATTGTTCTTTTTTAACAAATCCATTTTTCAAAATAGCCGATTCATTATAGACCTTGAGTTTATGTAACACATTAAAAAGTAATAAGAATTTTGAATCCTCATTCACCCCTAAACGCCCCACATAAAGTTTGAATTGCCTTTTTTCAGATTTGGACAACGACTTTATTAGCACAAATAAATTATCTTTTTGCTCTTTAGTCATAGTATAAATATCGACATATAATGCTGTAAATTAGATGATTAGTTAAAATTAGGTGTTGTTATACATCGTAATGTAATTATGATAAACACCTCATTTGAAAGAACCAAAATATAAATTCGTATTACAATAGAAAAATATATTCCAATAAATGTCTAACACACACATTCAAATCTTTGACACAACGCTTCGCGATGGCGAACAAGTCCCTGGTTGTAAGCTCAATACAAGTCAGAAACTAATTATCGCCAAACAGTTAGATTTATTAGGGGTCGATATCATTGAAGCGGGCTTTCCTGTTTCAAGCCCAGGCGATTTTAAATCTGTTGAAGAAATTTCAAAAATCGTTAAAAATGCTACCGTATGTGGCCTAACCAGGGCGGTAGAAAACGATATTAAAGTCGCAGCAGAGGCACTTAAATATGCTAAAAAACCTAGAATACATACGGGGATTGGTACTTCTGATTCTCACATCATTCATAAATTCAAATCAAACAAAGATGCAATTATAGAACGTGCTGTAAGTGCTGTTTCGTATGCAAAATCCTTTGTTGAAGATGTGGAGTTTTATGCTGAAGATGCAGGACGAACAGACAACGAGTATTTAGCGCGTATTTGTGAAGCCGTTATCAAAGCGGGAGCGACTGTATTAAACATTCCAGACACTACAGGTTATTGCTTGCCACATGAATATGGGGCTAAAATTAAATACCTAAAAGAAAACGTTAAGGGCATTGAAAAAGCGATTATCTCTTGCCACTGTCATAATGATTTAGGGCTTGCTACAGCTAATTCTATTGAAGGAATTATCAACGGTGCTCAACAAATAGAATGTACAATTAACGGTATTGGAGAACGTGCTGGAAACACCGCTTTGGAAGAGGTAGTGATGATTATGAAGCAACACCCCTATTTAAATTTAGACACTAAAATTGACACCACCATGCTTTATGGAATAAGTCAATTGGTTTCTGATAGTATGGGGATTTACACACAACCCAATAAAGCGATTGTTGGAGCAAATGCCTTTGCACATAGTTCAGGAATACACCAAGACGGTGTGATTAAGAATCGGGAGACCTATGAAATCATTGACCCTAAAGATGTTGGTGTAACAGAATCGGCTATCGTGCTTACCGCCAGAAGTGGCCGTGCTGCTTTGGCTTACAGAGCAAAAAACGTTGGGTATGAACTCACCAAACTTGAGTTAGACATCGTTTATGCAGAATTCTTGACTTTTGCTGATACTAAAAAAGAAGTGGTTGATTCTGACATTCACCAAATCATTAAAACTTCTAAGATTTATAAATAGATCGAATCCTCCGTTATGAAAAAAACATTATTTGATAAAGTTTGGGACGCACATGTCGTCGATACCGTAAAAGACGGCCCCCAAGTTTTATATATCGACAAGCACTTAATTCATGAAGTGACAAGTCCACAAGCGTTCAATGAACTAGTTGACCGAAACATTCCTATTTATAGACCGGATCAAATTGTTGCAACTGCAGACCACAATACGCCGACTCTAGACCAACATTTACCTGTCAAAGACGAATTGTCAAGAAGGCAACTCGCACAACTTTCTGAAAACTGTAACAAAAATAATATTACCCTTTACGAATTAGGCCATAAATATAATGGAATTGTGCATGTCATGGCGCCCGAACTGGGCATCACCCAACCTGGGATGACCATGGTTTGTGGTGATAGTCATACCTCTACACATGGCGCGTTTGGAACCATTGCGTTTGGAATTGGAACCAGCCAAGTGGCACAAGTATTTGCAAGTCAGTGTTTACTGCTTTCAAAACCAAAAAGCTTAAGAGTTACCGTTAATGGAACCCTTAAAAATGGCGTCCTTTCAAAGGATGTGATTTTATATATTATTTCAAAATTAGGCACTAATTCTGGAACCGGGTATTTTTGTGAATATGCGGGAGATGTTTTTGAAAACATGAGCATGGAAGGTCGTATGACCGTTTGTAACATGAGTATTGAAATGGGGGCTCGAGGTGGAATGATTGCACCAGACGACACCACATTTGAGTATGTAAAAAACCGTGAGTTTACACCAAAAGATGCGGCGTTTGACGCTAAGGTTGCCTATTGGAGAACACTTCCAACAGATGATGGCGCAACATTTGATAAAGAATATTATTTTGATGCTGAAGACATCGAGCCGATGGTCACTTACGGAACGAATCCTGGAATGGGCATCAAAATTTCGGAAACGATTCCAGTCGATTCCGATCCTTCGTTTAAGAAATCTTTGGAATACATGAATTTTGAAGCAGGCACATCCTTGCTTGATACCCCTATAAATTTTGTGTTTATTGGGAGCTGTACCAACTCTAGAATCGAAGACTTTAGAGTCGCTGCGGACTATGTTAAAGGAAAACAAAAAGCAGAAAATGTGACGGCTTGGTTAGTTCCTGGCAGTAAACAAGTTGAATCTCAAATCATTGAAGAAGGACTTAAAGACGTTTTCACCGCGGCTGGGTTTGAATTAAGACAACCCGGGTGTTCGGCCTGTTTGGCAATGAATGACGACAAGATCCCACAAGGTGAATATTGCGTTTCTACATCCAATCGAAATTTTGAAGGCCGTCAAGGGCAAGGGTCAAGAACCATTTTAGCGAGTCCTTTAGTGGCTGCCGCAACCGCCATTGAAGGTAAAATTATAGACATCACAAAACAATTAAATTAATGGAGAAATTTACCACACACATCTCACAAGCAATTCCATTAAATATTGCAAACGTGGATACTGATCAAATCATTCCAGCACGTTTTTTAAAAGCGACGGATAAAAAAGGGTTTGGCGATAATGTATTTAGAGATTGGCGCTTTGACAAACTTGGAAATCCAAATTCAGAATTTACACTCAACAACGCACGATACTCTGGAAGTATTTTAATTGCAGGCGATAATTTTGGTTGTGGCTCCAGTCGTGAACATGCCGCATGGGCACTTGTTGGTTTCGGATTCAAAGTGATCGTTTCTAGTTTTTTTGCAGACATCTTTAAAGGGAATGCCCTAAACAATGGTTTATTGCCTGTACAAGTGTCAGAAGGCTTTTTAAACGCACTCTTTGCCGCGATTGACTCGGACGCATCCACATTATTTGAAGTGAATTTAGAAACGCAAACCATCAGCATTCAAGGTACGGACCTAAGTGAAGGGTTTGAAATTGATCCTTACAAAAAAACATGTATGATTAATGGCTATGACGACATTGATTATTTATTAAGTAAAAAAGAACTCATCGAAGCCTTTGAGCTTCAAAAACCCTATTGATATGAACTTAAAAATCGCTGTATTATCTGGAGACGGTATTGGACCCGAAGTGACTCAAGAAGCTGTGAAAGTATTAAAAGCTATTGCGGTCAATTTTGATCACAATTTTAGCTTTACACCTGCGCCCGTTGGCGCCATTGCGATCGATCAAGTTGGCGATCCATTACCCGAAAGCACGCTGGACGTTTGTAGAGCAAACGACTCTATTTTATTTGGGGCTATTGGCCATCCAAAATATGATAACGATCCGTCTGCAAAAGTGAGACCAGAACAAGGTCTTCTTAAACTTCGTAAAGAGTTAGGGCTGTATGCGAATGTTAGACCCGTGAAAGCCTATGAGTCATTATTGAGCAAATCGCCCTTAAAAAAACACATCATTCAGGGTACTGACATTAGTATCTACAGAGAACTAACTGGTGGTATTTATTTTGGTGAAAAGAAACTAAGCGAAGATGGCAATACAGCTTCTGATTTATGTGAGTACTCTCGCTATGAAATTGAACGCATCGCTCACTTGGCATTTGTAGCCGCCAAAACAAGACGACAAAAAGTAACCTTAGTTGATAAAGCAAATGTCTTAGAAAGCTCGCGTTTATGGCGTAAGGTTGTTGGTGAAATCGCCAAAAACTACCCAGATATTGAGTTGGACTATTTATTTGTCGATAATGCCGCCATGCAAATGATTTTAAACCCGACACAGTTTGACGTGATTCTGACTGAAAACTTATTTGGAGATGTCATTAGCGACGAGGCAAGTGTTATTGGAGGCTCTATTGGCTTATTGGCCTCTGCTTCTGTAGGAGACAAGCATTCAATGTTTGAGCCTATTCATGGGTCCTATCCTCAGGCCGAAGGCAAAGGGATTGCAAATCCAATTGCTTCTATTTTATCCGCGGCGATGCTGTTGGATCATTTTGAACTTCATAAAGAAGCAAAAATGATACGAGCGGCCGTTGAAAAATCGTTAAAACTAAACATCACAACACCTGATCTTAATACAAAATTTGACAATATTTCGACCAGTAAAGTGGGTGATTTCATAGAAGACTATATCAACAATCCCGACGATTCAAATTTGAATTTTACTAATATGCACTTGGGTCAGTCCACGATTATATAAGTCTGCACCTTCCGATAGCGGTGACCGCTAGACTCTTTAAAACAAAAAACGCCTGTGAAGCGAACCTCACAGGCGTTTTTTTTATGTAAGATTTTGAAAGTTTTTCGACTATTTTATTTGTATTAAAACACAACTAATACGTTTACAAGTGGTTATATAGGTTATTTAAGGTCTATTTTTTTGGGTTTTAGAAAATTTGTTTTACATTCATATCTGATTTTGACCCCAAGTCTAAATCTTTGTAAGCAGCTTAACCGAAATTTAAGATATTATTTTACTGAGAACTATTAGTTGACACTGTCGTGAAAACACGAAAAAGTCATCCAATATTTTGGATACTAATACCCAAAGGTGCTATTATCCAGAAACAGGGACTTACAAACAGGAGGTTTGTTCTCCATATAACCAGTTGGCAGTAATTCGATTAATACTATTTAATGATAAAAGGAACAGAGTTAAATTTAAAAAAAAATATGTGGCTTTATATAACCTTATTTGGAGCTTGTGCAGCAGCACTAGGTAGTTTTATGTTAGCCCGGCAAGGTGGGGTGCAAACTGACAGAATTGAATCATTACAAAGGCAAACAAAAACTGAAGTTACAAACCTAAAATATTCAATTCCAGAAAAACTATTTGTGAAATTCGAGCTCACTTTTAGATTTTCAGAAGAAGTAGATTTCAGCGAAATCTTAAAAAATTATAATGATAATTATTATTTGTTTAGATTTCCTATTCAAACGCCAGAGCATAAGGCCATCCATTCTACTGTTTCCAAGAGATTAGCTATTTTACAAGTATCTGGAGGAATAATGAATTCTTCTGAATACAGCGTATTGATAATCAACGGCAAGAAAAAAATGAATTATAGTAGTGTACCCCAGGCGAATAATATTATTGAATTAAATTTCCCAAAAGAAATTAACTTTCAATATGGAGAACTTAATTATAATATTGAGAAGAAAGAATATAATCTGGCTATTCAAATGTTTCCTTTGTCATTTACTAAAGCTCCGAATATTAATTCCTTATTAGATTTAAACGGGTTAGAACTTCATTTTTTTGTGCATTTTATTTCTATAAATATGAATAGTGTTAAAGATTTACAGGTAACGGATTTAAAAATGCAAAATTTATTTTTAACTACGGAAAATACAGCAATTGGGGAAATTGAAAATATAGAAGTTGTGAACGACCACATAATAAAAGGGAAAGTAAAAATTTTGGAAAAATAAAACTACTGCCAACAAAAGCTATAATTAATACGGGTTTTGTACTTAACCCAAATTGAAGTGCCTTGAATGAAGTCCGCAAAATTGAAAATTTTGCGTGCCTATTGAAATAAAGAAAAAATTTGGCTAAGTGTAAGTCCGAAAGTTCAGTTCTCTGAAATCCCGTACTAACCATAGCCGAGACGTTGAGAATAATGAGGGTGCACATTCGTAGAGCGATAAGCGTATTAAGAACTATTGGAAGCTAGACATATAATCCAGTAATGGAAATCTAGATACAGGAAGTCTATTGTCCAAATAACATAATATTTGAAAACCGAAACAATCATTGAAAATATAATATCCTATGAAAAAAAACTATTTACTTTATACGATTCTTCTTTTGCAAATTAGCTACTCAAATGCTCAATTACAGTTAAACGATTTCATTACTAGATTAGATGACCCTCATGGCCTTGTTGTTCACGGAGGTGATTTATATTTTAGTGGAATAGATAATAAAATTTACAAGGTCAATACTCAAATTCAAAATCCGAGCCCAATTGAAATATTTCAAGGGGGGACTCAACTACGCTGCCTAGCTGTTGACAATGATATATTGTATTTTAGACAAGGCTCTAAAATCTCTAGAATTAATTTAGCGGAAACAAATCCGACCGTTTCTGACTTAGCAACAAACATATACGCTTATGGCTTGGCTATTAAAGGAAATGAACTATACATTGCAGAACGTGACGAGAACAGAATTTCTAAAATTGATATAACATTAGGGAATCAAAGTCCAACAACAGTAAAATCAAATTTAAATGCTCCTTCTGATATAGTGTTGAAAGATAATGATCTTTTTATAGCAGAATCTTCGGGTAATAAAATATCTAAAATTGACTTATCTGAGACTACCCTTACGCTTTCTAATGTTGTAACAGGCCTAAATGATCCAGACGATTTATTATTAGTTAACAATGAGCTTTATATAGTTGAACAATTAAGTTATAAGGTCTCTAAAATTGATCTCTCTGAATCCTCAATAACAGTCGAAGATGTTATAACTAACCTAGCAGGTCCATCTGGCATTACATTTAATGACAATTGTTTTTATATTTCTCAAACTTTTTATGTAGCAGAAGGTTTACAAGGAAAAATTTCAACAACATGTAGTCCATCACTTTCAATAATTAATAATTATGAAGCCAATGTTACCATTTTTAATAATCCAACAACAAAAAAATTAACCGTTTCTGGTTTACTCCATAAAGCTGATTATAAAGTTTACAATATTTTTGGAGTAGAAATTACAAATGGGGAGGTTTACAACAATGAAGTGATTAATCTTAATAGATTTTCGAGTGGAATTTATTTTTTTAAATTAAATGCAATTACGACTAAAAAAATTATTTTGAAATAAAAATATTCGTTAGCACTACACATGAAAATTACAAAAGGATCCCTCAAAAAAATCCAAAAAAAAAGTCCCGCTATTGCGGGACTTTTTTACAGTTTAATGGTTTTGCCATTTTCATTTTTAAAATGAAACTCCAGATATGTGTAAGCATCTCTTGGCATTACTTTAACCCATTTTTTATGTTCAAAAAACCATTTTGAACGTATGGATGGGAAGCCTTTTGTAATAAAGGCTGCTATAAAAGGGTGTGTGTTTAAAGTCACTTTTTTATAGCCTTTTTTCATAATTTGATCCAGCTGGTGATTAATTTTATCAATCA
>JAQXBT010000004.1 GCA_029252265.1 Flavobacteriaceae bacterium
GCACATTTCAGAGTCCTTTTAATCCTTTAAAATGGGGTGGTGCTTTTACAGAAGGTAATAGTTTACATTATACTTGGTCTGTTTTTCAAGATATCGATGGATTGATTAATTTAATGGGGGGAAAAGATAATTTCATCAAACAATTAGATGGTGTTTTTACAATGCCACCCAAATATGATGCCTCCTATTACGGAAAGGTAATTCACGAAATTAGAGAAATGGAAGTTGCAAATATGGGCAATTATGCACACGGAAATCAACCCATACAACATATGATTTACCTCTATAATTATGCAGGTGTTCCTTACAAAGCACAAGATAAAATTAGAACCGTTTTAACCAAATTATACACGCCGACACCTGATGGTTATTGTGGTGATGAAGATAATGGGCAAACCTCAGCTTGGTATGTTTTTAGTGCATTAGGATTCTATTCTGTAACGCCAGCGACTGACGAGTTTATTATTGGAAGTCCTTTGTTTAAAAAAGTTACATTAAATTTAAGAAATGGAAATACGTTTACTATTGAAGCAAAAAATAATTCAAAAAACAACTTTTATATTCAGTCTGCACGTTTAAATGATTCTGATTATCAAAACAGTTTTATAAAATGTAGTGACATTCAAAAAGGAGGTCTTTTAGAATTTGAGGTCTCTAATACTCCAAATAAAAGTTGGGGAAGTAAAGCAGAAAACTTACCATTTTCTTTAAGTAGAAAAAAATAAAATCAGTACTAATTTAAGCTCAAATGAAACATAAAATTATCCTTTTTTTATCTATTAGCTTTCTCTTTTGGGGATGTTCTTCATCGAAATCAAAAGTTGAAAATCAACACCTACTAGAAAAAAATCAACGACCAAACGTTATTTTTATTCTAACAGATGATCAAGGCTCTATGGATGTAAATTCTTACGGAGCAAAAGATTTAGTCACTCCAAACATGGATTATATTATAGAAAATGGGACTCGATTTACTCAATTTTACGCCTCACCAGTTTGTTCGCCCTCTAGAGCTTCTTTATTAACGGGAAAAACGCCTCAGAGCGCAGGTTTATCAGGGAATGCTGTGCCAGATTCAAAAGTAAAAAAGGGACTCCCTGGAACGGAATACACCATGGCAGAAATGTTTAAAAATGCAGGGTATGCCACCGCACATATTGGAAAATGGCATTTAGGCGATGCTCCCGAAATGACCCCAAACGCACAAGGGTTTGACCATTCGTTTGGTCATATGGTAGGCTGTATCGATAATTATTCGCATTTCTTTTATTGGAATGGACCTAACAGACACGATTTATATAGAAACGGAAAAGAAGTCTATTATGATGGACAATTTTTTCCTGATTTAATGGTCAATGAAGCTTCAACTTTTATTGAAGACAATACAAAAAATCCGTTCTTTATGTATTTTGCTGTGAATATGCCGCATTATCCATATCAAGGCGATGCAAAATGGCTAGACTATTATAATGATAAAGGAGTTTCATATCCCCGAAATTTATATGCTGCATTTATTTCAACTTTAGACGAAAGAATTGGTGCACTACTTAAAAAACTAGATGAATTAGGGATCAAAGACAATACTATTATTGTATTTCAATCTGATAATGGCCATTCAACAGAACAACGTGCGCATTTTGGTGGAGGAAATTCCGGGCCTTATAGAGGTGCAAAATCGAGTTTGTTTGA